>CAYYKZ010000073.1:965-2536 GCA_964468455.1 uncultured Leptospirales bacterium
TGGGGGCGGCGAGGAGCGCGTCGATGAAGGCCTCGTACTGGGCGCGGTCCATCGGGCAGTTGAGATAGGCGGTGCGCTCGGCCTCCGTGTCGCCCTTGTCGTAGCGCGACTGGAACCAGGCCTTGCTCAGGTCGATGCTGTCGAAATGCACGATCGGGCGCGTTTTCTGTTGTTTTTTCCGCGATCTCATCAATCTTCACTCCAAGTATTTCACCTGCTGCTTCGAGGTTGAGAATAATGTTTGACGGAACATTAGGTTTCTCAGTGCCTGCAGGAGGGATATCGGGGCTGTCTGTTTCAAGCAGAAAATTCCGGGGATATATTTTTTTTAAGATCTCAGCTCTTTTTCTGCTGTTTCTGTATGTTAATGTACCGCCCATGGAAAAGGAGAGTCCAAGGTCCATCATCTCTTCAGCTATTTGAATGCTTCCGGAGAAGGCGTGTATAATACCCCCTGCCGCAGGCATTCCTGTTTTCCTGATAGACAGGGAGAGTTCATTAAAGGCTCCGCGGCAATGTATAACTACAGGCATATTTTTTTTTACGGCGAATCTCATCTGCGCTTCAAAAACAGCTGTCTGAAGATCAAAATCCGTGCCCGGAATTTTTCTGTCAAGTCCTATCTCCCCTATTGCAACAGCTCCTGAGTTACAGGATTCTTCAAGTACGGTGTAAACATTAAGGTCATTTTCATTCACATACCAGGGGTGTACACCTGTAGTAAATTCCACTGCATCATATTTCTCCGCCAATGTACGGGATTTCTCCCACTGCCCGATTGTAATAGAGGAAGTTATAAGTTTTATTATGCCAGAGTCTGATGCGTCAGAGATTATCCGGTCAAGTGAGTCCTGGAAATCGGGGCTTTCAAGATGGCAGTGTGCATCAATAAGTTTCATGTCTTAATCTTCTGTAATTTTGATCATTTCATTTTTATCAAGATAAAGTTCCAGGTCTCCCATTGAAATGAAGTATTTGTTTTTCCCTTCTGTGTCAAATTCGGCTGCAAAAGAAGCATAGTGTTTCCCGCAGACAATAAAGAGTTCCTGCTCAGGGAATTCACTGAATATATATTTAAGGTGAGCAATTTCTTTACTATCCATTTCGTTTATTTGTCTGAAGTCAAGAATTACATCGTCATTTGATATGCTTTTAATGAATGCTCCTGAAAGGACCTTGTTCCTTTCAGCTATTGCTGTTTCAGATTTAAGAGTAAACCGGAAGATCAGGGATGTCCTGCCGGTTTTTCTTGAAACAATGACATTTGTGGAGGAATTTTTTTCCAGTTTAATCCGCTGATCTCTTGACTGGTTAAGTGCAGAACGTACTTTACCTGAAAGAATAAGAGGGTCGCAGTTTTTAGATATATAGTCAAGAACACCGAATTTCATTGCAGTAAGTATATCTTCTTTTTTTGTCCGGGATGAGTACATAATAACAGGAATATGTCTGGTGAGATCATCCCCTTTCAGTTTATTCAGAACTTCATAACCGTCAATGTCGGGCATTACAACATCGAGAATTATCAGGTCAGGGTTCCCGTTTTTTGCCAGTTCCAGGCCGATTTTCCC
>CAYYKZ010000073.1:2567-10430 GCA_964468455.1 uncultured Leptospirales bacterium
ACAGTGCGGTAATAACATTGTGGCCGTCCTTTGCCAGGGAATCGGAGGTAATTTTAAGGGCCATTTTCGAATCATCTATAAGCAGGATAAGACCCTTCATTTCAGGGTCAAAATTAAGATCTTTTAAAACCGGATTTTCTTTTTTTTCACTTCCCTTTATTTGGCCCGCAAGAAGTCTTTCAATGCATTGTAAAACATGACTTTCATGAAATGGCTTTGCCAGGAAATAGGATGCTCCATTGTGAATACCTTCAATGATATTCATTTCCTGGTTGGCAGAGCTTATAATCACAATTTTGGCCTTGTTGTCATAATCGCGAATTGCCTTTGTTGCTTCAATACCATTCATTCCGGGCATATTTATGTCCATTGTAACAAGGTCCGGTTTATATGTTGTATACGCGGACAGGGCCCTGTCTCCACGTTCGCATTCATGAACAATTGTATGTCCCATTGATGTGAATATATCAGCAAGCCTTTTTCTCGCAAGCTTTGAGTCGTCAACAAGCAATATTTTTGCCATTGGGAGTTCTCCTTTTAATTGAATCCGGATTTATTCACCAATAATTTTCACCAGTACACGTTTGGGGCGTCTCCCGTCAAATTCGGCATAATAAATCTGTTCCCATGGGCCGAAGTCCAGGCGTCCTTCAGTAACAGCCGCAACTATTTCACGTCCCATTACAGATCGTTTAATGTGGGCATCTCCATTGTCTTCCCCTGTCCGGTTATGCCTGTATTGAGATAAGGGTTCATGAGGAGCAAGTTTTTCCAGGAAATCATCAAAATCCTGAATAAGTCCGTTTTCAGCATCATTGATATAAACACTGGCTGTTATATGCATTGCATTAACAAGGCATATCCCTTCTCTGATACCGCTTTTTTTCAGTTCCCTTTCTACATCAGGGGTAATATTTATGTATTCCCTTCTGGATTTTGTATTAAATGTGAGATAGGCAGTGTGTGATTTCATGAATTACTCCTTAAGGGCCATTTCAATAATCTCAATCGGATGTAGAACTTTGAATTCAGTGTTCATTTCTATCTGCATTTTACAGGTTTCGCAATCAGTTATTACAATTTCAGGATGTACGCTGTTTATCATGTTAAACAGGTTTTTTCCCACATCCTGCGATATTTTGTAGTATTCATTTTTAAATCCGTAAGTACCGGCAATTCCGCAGCATTCAGAATTAAGAACAACCAGGTCAAGGCCCGGGATCATTTTCAGGACATTGAGAGTGTACATCACTCCTCCTGTTCTTTCAAGGTGACAGGGTGAATGGTATGCTGCCCGAATTCCAAGATTTTTCATTGCAGGAATATTTCCTGACATGAATTCATCAAATATGAATCGTGTAATGTAAAAAGTTCTGTCATTAATTGAGGAATTATCAAGATTTAAAAATCCGGGATATTCATGTTTAAGAGCATATGTACAGCTTGAAGATGTTGATATGATTTTTGTGTTTTCAGGAATTTGCGAAAGTGATTTTATGTTATAGTCGGCATTCTTTTTCGCCTTTTCAATGTATCCGTTAGCTATTAAAGGTACACCGCAGCATTTTTCTTTTGTAATCTCAACACCGTATCCCATAGCATTAACTACTTTAACCATTTTTTCTCCAAGAAGATGGTTGTTGTAGTTAACGTAACATCCGTGAAAATAAAGAACGTTTTTCCTGAATCCACCCTGAGTTTTTTTTATCTCTTTAATGAATTTTCTGCGGAATGTTCCCTTTGCGTAGGCAGGGAAGGTTTTGCCGTATGGAATTTTTAAAAGAAGATGCATGAAAATTTTAACAATACGTAAATTGATTATAAAATTAACCATAAAGCTGAACATTGTTGCCAGTGAGCCTACAAGATCTGTTCTGCTCATGAAAAAATCTCTTGGCCTGAACCAGTGAACTTTAGAGTAGTTCCATTTGGCTTCCTGAATTATTTCAGCAATTTTTACATCTGAAGGACAGGCAATTTCGCATCTTTTGCAGTTTGTACAGTATTTCAGCGAAGCTTCAACAAGTTCCGGGTTTTTAATTCTTAATCTTTCCGCATCAGGACCGGACTGTTTCGGGCCGGGGAAGAGATGGGATGCCTGGGAAACAGGACAGTACATATTGCAGACAGTACACTTTATACAGTGGTCAAAACTTATATTTTCCAGTTTTATCATTTTTTCAGTTCCTTAATGATTCTTTCGGCACAGCTGAAGCCTGTTGATATGGCTACCCCCCCGCCATTTCCTTCTTTCACAGGATTGTATCCGGCAAGTACTGATCCTGCACAGAAAAGATTGCGGACTGTTTTTCCTTCACTGTTAACAGGATTAAATTTTTTATCAGTTTTAACTCCGTATCCCAGGAAGGGGTGACTTTTTTTATCAAAAAAAGAATCGCTATACCATTTATTTCCGGGGGTGTCACATTTCACATTAAGACCAAGCACAGGCTCGTAAATATTATTAAATTCACTGGCAATACCGCCGCTGAAAAAGCTGCCTGTGGCAAGCACAAAAAATCTGGCAGTAATACCGGAGGAGCCGGAGCCTCTTGTTATAATTTTTTCGAGATTGTTACCGTTGTAGTGCCCTGATTCAGCCCTGTCTCCGGAGATATAATCTCCTCCAAGCTCTATATACCGGTTTTTCAGGGCATTATCAAGCCTTAACCCCGGTATTGAGGGGGGGAGGGATGGAATTTCATAAATATATTTACCTGTGAGTTCCTCAAGTCTTTTCCTTATAAAGGAATAGTTTTTAATGCCGAGGAATGCCGGGAGTGATACAGCTTCAGCATCTGCTGATACTTTTTTAATTTCATCAGCTATTCTGGGAAGATATTTTTCTGTTTCAAAAATACGGGCCAGGTCCACAGATCTGAATTCATGAAGGTTTTTTTCAGTATTAAGATAATAAGGGAGCGGAATTTCACCGGAAATAATCTCAATATTTTTAAAAAGACTGTTGCTTTTCAAAAGTGAAATTGTCTGTTCCGGATAGTAATCCCTGAAACCGCTGAAATTCAGAATTGCAATTTTACTGTGATTATGAAGTATGCTTACAGCCTTTTCGTTGAATATACTTTCCTGTGAAAGATAGGTGGGCTTAAGGGTGCCTATTGCAGTAACATGGAAGTGGTTGAGATTCCCATTGTTATTCATTACAAGTGATCCCTTGCCAAGCTCATCGGAAAAAAAGTCCAGGCTTTTTCTGATGTTTGTAATTCCTGCAGCTGCATAGGGATGGTTTTTATCTTTGGAAATAACTTTACTGATATAGTCAAAGGGCTTTTTTATAATTCCGCCTTTTTCATCGTATCCTGCAAGGTCAATGGAGCCGGATGAAAAATGCAGGGAGTTCATCCCTCCTGAGATTACAGCTGTTTTTAATCCTTCAGAAGCACAGCGAATACCGCAGGTAAGTCCTGCTATTCCCCCGCCAATTATAAGACAATCGTATAACACTTTAATTAACCCGATTTTTTATTTTTTTTATTAATATTTCCCAGTCCAAAAAGCCCCTGGTAAATCCAGTAGGTGAATTCAGCTTCTCTTAACCCGTCACCCCACAAAACAGGTTTTATTCCTTTCCATCTTTCTTCAAGGAAATCGCTAAGGAGCTCAAGGGAACCTTCTGCAGTTGCTCCTTTGTATTCTTCAAAAAGTCCCGCAGCCCTGTAGGCGCATAATTCACCCTGGCAGGGCCCCATGCCTATGCGAGTTCTGCGTCTAAGGTCAATAATATCCCGCACATTCAGATTTTTAATTGAATACTCAATTTCCCCTTCTGTTACCATTTCGCATTCACAAATAAGCCTGTAGTTTTTCTTTTTTTCTGTAAGAATGCTCTGGACTCTGTGGCCGTGCCTGTAAAATGTTGACCCCACAACAGAGTTGGGTATGCCGCTGAAGCTTTTAACACTTTTTTTTCTGCTTATATGGCTTTCTGATCCGGGCAGAGGTATTTTATGTGTTTCACATTTTTTCTTTATACCCAGTTTTTTACAAGCCATGTCTGTTGCCTCTTCAGCCATGAGTCTGTAAGTCATTAGTTTTCCCCCGGCAATGGATATTAAACCCTCCATATTGTCTCTTTCCCGGTGATCAATAAGGGCAATACCTCTTGTTATATTTCTGCCGTGGGTTTCACCTGATACAGCCAGCAAAGGCCTTATACCGCAGTAGGCTCTCAATGCTCTTGTTTTTTTTACATTTGGTATAAGTTTTTCCCCGTCATTTAATAGTACGGAAATTTCATAATCTTTTACTGTAAGGTCCTCAATTTCATCATAGGGTATTTCCCTTGAAGTTGTTCCAATGAGCGAGACTGTGTCCCCGGGCACAATAATATCACCATCTGCCGGGGGTCGGCATCTGTTCACTACAACATTGTTAATACGGTAATCTATGATAAGCATTGACCCTTTTGAAGGGAACATTTTCAGCTCAATTCCTGCCATAGCGCAAATCTGCTGTCCCCATACCCCTGCCGCGTTGATAACAAGGTCTGATCTTACTTCGATCTCTTCTCCGTCCCGGGTTAGGCATTTTAATCCTTTTACAGTACCGTTTTCAGAAATTACTCCTGTGACTGTGGTGTGGGTTAAAATTTTTGCCCCTTTTTCAGAAGCGTCAAGAATATTGGCAGATGCAAGCCGGAAAGGGTCAATTGTTCCGTCCGGCACAGTCAATGCTGAAAGTATACCGGGATTAAGGTTAGGCTCTATTCCAAGTGCCTTTTTTACAGATATTTCTTTAGTTTCAATTCCGGCAAATCTGCAGGCTTCAATAAGTTTGCTGTGATAAACCGGGTCATCCTCTGGAAGTGTTACAAAGAGTCCGCCTGTATTTTCCACGCAGTGGGATGCGATTTTTCTCAGAATTTTATTTTCTTTTATACATTCCCGGGCAGATTCAATATCCTTTACTGCGTATCTGGCCCCTGAATGGAGGAGACCATGATTTCTCCCTGTTGTTCCTGATGCAATATCATTTTTTTCAATAAGAAGAGCTTGTATTCCCCTCATTGCCAGGTCTCTAAGGATGCCGCAGCCGGTAGCTCCGCCACCAATAACAGCTACAGTTGTTTCAATTACATGCATTAAGTAAACCGGCCCCTTTTTTATTATAAATTATAGAAGACTTTAATAAACCTTACAGGAATCTTATGTCAAATATTTTATCTTAAATTAACGGATATTAACAGCATATGTCCATTTATTTAAGGCCTGTTATATTTATTGAGTAAAAAAGATGAAAAATATACTGAAAAAATTGACAATTAAGGTTGAAATAATCAGAGTGTTAAAAAATGGTAAGAAATGATGATTTTAGACAAAATAAACTCACCTGAAGATCTTAAACACCTTAAAAGTGAAGAGCTAAGCCTCCTCGCCGGTGAAGTAAGAGATTATATGCTTGATGTGGTTTCAAAAAACGGCGGACATCTTGCCTCATCTCTCGGAGTGGTTGAGCTCACAATAGCACTTCACAAGGTTTTTAATACCCCCTCGGATAAAATAATATGGGATGTGGGGCATCAGACCTATGCTCATAAAATTCTGACAGGCAGGAAAGATCAGTTTAAAACAATGCGCAAATATGGAGGGATGAGCGGTTTTCCCAAAAGAAGCGAGTCCCCCTATGATGCCTATAATGCAGGCCACAGCAGCACAAGTATATCTCTTGCAGTAGGTGAGGCTGTAGGGAGGGATATTCAGGGAAAAGATCATAAAGTTGTGGCTGTTATAGGTGACGGTTCCCTTTCTGCGGGGATGGCATTTGAGGCCCTTAATCATATTGGTCATATAGGGAATGATGTAATTATTATTTTAAACGATAACGAACTCTCCATTTCTGAAAATGTGGGAGCTCTTTCCATGTATCTCACTGACATGATCTCCAGAAACCTTTATAACCGTATAAGAAAAAAAACAATGAAAATGGTAAAGTCCATTCCTTTTGCAGGTAAACCTGTTTATAACTTTCTTATAAGGCTTACAGGTTCATTTAAAAATCTTATTATTCCGGGCCAGCTTTTTGAAAATATGGGAATCCGATATTTCGGCCCTGTTGACGGCCATAATATTCCAAAGCTTATAGAAATTCTTGACCGTGTAAAAAGGATTAATTCCGGGCCAAAGCTTATACATGTAATTACAAAAAAAGGGAAGGGGTTTATACCCGCTGAAGATGATCCCTGCAGTTTTCACGGAACAGGGCCTTTCTGTACTGATACAGGTGAAAGGGTAAAGGGAAACAGTTGTGAAACCTTTTCCTCAGTTGCAGGAAGAACTCTCGCAGATATTGCGCAGAAGGATCCTCTTGTAACTGCTGTTACAGCAGCAATGAAAGAGGGAACCGGACTTGTCCCTTTTGAAAAGGTTGCTCCTGAAAGGCTATATGATGTCGGTATAGCAGAACAGCATGCTGTAACTTTTTCAGCAGCACTGGCCTCCACAGGACTGAAACCCTTTGTATGTATATATTCTACCTTTCTTCAAAGAGCCTATGATCAGCTGATACACGATGTTGCCATAATGAATCTGCCGGTAAAGATACTTATAGACAGGGCCGGTATTGTGGGTGATGATGGCGAAACTCATCATGGAGTATTCGATATTTCAATGCTGAGAAATGTCCCCAATTTCGTTTTTCTGGCGCCTTCAAACGGTTCAGAGCTAAGGGATATGATTTATTTTGCCTGGAAATATGACAAGGGGCCTGTTGCAATAAGATATCCCCGCGGGGCAGTTGAAGTTCCCTGTATTGACGTGGGAAATCCTGAGGAATTTGTGCCAGGTAAAATGAAAATTATTTCACGGGGAGATAAACTTGCGGTTTTTGCTCTTGGTGACATGGTGAATACTGCTCTTGAGCTGAATACAATACTGGAAAAGAATAGTTATTCAGCAACGATTGTTAACCTGATGAGTATAAAGCCCCTTGATATTGAAGGAATTACACGTATTATAAGTGAATCGGAATACTATATTACCCTTGAAAACGGTGTAATCGGCGGAGGTGTAGGGGAGTACATATATTCAAATCTGCCGGAGAGCCTTGCGTCACGGAGGCTTTTTTCAGGGGGATTCCCTGATAAGTTTGTTACTCATGGAAAATCTGAAGAGCTTTTCCGGGAGCATGGAATTGATCCTGAGGGGCTTTATCAGAAGATTGCTGAAGTTCTGGAATCCGGGAAGTCTGCCGAAAAGATAAACGCTGTTTCCTGATATTTTATACTGTGCAATTATAAAAAAATTCAGTGTTAATCTCCTGATTTCTATGTTATGTGAAATATTCTAAAGCCGCTGTCGCCAAAGGAGTTTGCAGCTTTACAAAAATCAGTATTACACTAAAATATATCTCCTGTATTAATTACTAAAAAAAATTATGTATTGACTGGTTGAAAATCAGTAATATATTTAAAATGAGAGCAGATTTCTTTTAATGCTGACCTTTATTATAATGATTCCCGAGCCGGTTAAAGTTTCGTTATTCAGGTTTGCTGTCTGCTGTTTATTCTTCTATATTTAATTATTCTTACCCTCTTAAAAATCGGGGGAAACTATTTAAAAGGTGAAATTTATGATGCCTCGCGGTGATGTTCCACAGAAGTATAAAAAAGTACTGGAAATGGATCAGGTGCTTAGAAAGCTTATTGCTGAATATTATATGGCCCTGAATGAATTAGATGACAGGGGAAAGTCGGTAGAACTTCTGGCAAGTCATGTTGCAATTATGGTGGAAATGATTAATGAATTTAAAAAGGGCTGATTTTATTTCCTGAACAGATTCTTGATATTATTGTGATATTTATTATCTTATTATAATGAGAAAGTTAAATAATAAAAACCGGATACC
>CAYYKZ010000074.1:0-10289 GCA_964468455.1 uncultured Leptospirales bacterium
TGATAAAAATAAAACTGTCAGAGTGATAATATATGAACTCGTGCCCCCTTTGGGGGACAGGGGGAATGAAGCTTATTCAGTTTCCCAATATTCCGGGAAGAGTTGAACTTCAGCCGAAATTTAGTTTACTCCCACCAGAAGAAAAAAACCTTTCTGAATTCTATTTGACTCATAATTTAATATTGCTATTAAAGAAAAAACATGATATCTTTTAAAAAAGACCTTAAGGAGATAATGATGGAGTTTATATTCAATATACCGGTAAAAACAATATTCGGCCGCAAATGCATATCAAAAAACAGTGAAGCTTTTAAGCCTTATGGAGCTAAAGCTCTTATTGTTACAGGGAAAAGATCTGCCAAAGCAAATGGTTCTTATAGTGACATTACTGAAGCCCTGGACAAAGAAAAGATAAAGCATCACCTATTTGACAGAATAGAAGCAAACCCTTCTGTTGAGACAGTAAGAGAAGCTGCAGCAGAAGCCAGGGAGCATAACGCGGACTTTATTATCGGCTTAGGGGGAGGGTCACCACTTGATGCAGCAAAGGCAATAGCAATACTTGCTGTAAACAGCATTGATGATGATCAGCTTTTTTCAGGAACTTATAGAAATAAACCTTTACCTGTAGTTGCTGTACCCACCACAGCAGGTACAGGGAGTGAAGTTACCCCCTACTCAATCCTTACCTACAATAAAATTAAAAATAAAAAAAGCATAAGCTCTGACTCAATATTCCCAGTGATAGCTTTTCTTGATCCTCAATATACAGAAACACTAAGTTATACCACAACAGTAAACACTGCAATAGATGCCCTGTCTCATTCAGTGGAGGGATACCTTTCAAACAGAGCTACAGATGTAATTGAACCATTTGCTCTTGAAAGCATAAGGATACTGGGTGAAGAGCTGGAACTCCTTGTTAACGAAAAAAATCCGGGCAGTAAAACAAGAGAGAATCTCCTTTATGCATCAATGCTCGCTGGAATTGTGATAGCCCACACAGGAACAACAATAGTACATGCCATGGGATATCCCCTCACCTACTACAGAGATATAGACCATGGAAGAGCCAACGGACTTTTAATGTATGAATTCCTTAAATTTGTAAATGGCAGCAGCGAAAAAGTAAACAGGGTACTAAACTCCATGAAAATGGATCTTGATCAGTTCGGGAAAACCATTTCAGCATTGCTGGGGGAAAGGGAATCCCTCACGGATGAGGAATTAAAACTATTTACAGACACGGCAAAATCTGCTGAAAAAAATATTTTAAACACAACACTACCCCCGTCAGCTGATGACATAAAAAATATTTATATTAAGTCATTCACCTGACAGGGGCACCGGTTGCACTGGAGAGGGGAAATTTATTTTTTACCGTTTAAATCAAGGCTATATTCCCCTCTGCACTCCCTGTTTATTTTAGCGGAGCAGAAATCACCGCACATAGAACACACCTCTGAATCTTCCCGTCCTGTATCATTACGCATAAGCCTGGCTTTTTCCGGATTCATTGACAGCTTATACATTGTTTCCCAGTCAAGATTGCTTCGCGCCCTTGACATCTCATCATCAGCATCCGTTGCACCTGGAATACCGCGTGCAATGTCAGCTGCATGTGCTGCTATTTTTGAAGCCACAACACCGTCTATTACATGATCTATACCAGGCAGACCAAGATGTTCCATTGGTGTAAGATAACAGAGAAAATCCGCTCCATACATTCCCGCAAGAGCTCCCCCTATTGCCCCGGTGAGGTGATCATAACCGGGAGAACAGTCTGTCACAAGAGGGCCAAGCACATAAAATGGAGCGCCATTGCAGTATTTTTTCTGAAGCTCGATGTTTTCTTTTATCATATGAAGCGGAACATGACCCGGACCCTCCACCATTACCTGAACCGACTTTTCTCTGGCTCTTGCGGCAAGTTCACCCAGAGTACGAAGTTCCTCAAGCTGGGCAGCGTCTGTGGCGTCTGCAAGAGCTCCGGGACGCAAACCATCACCCAGGCTCAGTACCACATCATGTTTTTTTGCCATATCCAGAATTTCATCATACCTGGTATAAAGAGGGTTTTCTCTGTTATGATGAAGCATCCATTTTATTAAAAAACTTCCGCCTCTTGAAACTACTCCCATTATCCGGCTCTCAAGAAGAGGAATACAACTCCTTGTTACACCGCAGTGGACAGTAATAAAATCAACGCCATCTTCAATATGCTGCTTTACCGTATTTAAAAAATCATCTTCTGTAATAGAAGCAACATCACTGTTTTTTACAATAGCTTCATATATAGGCACTGTACCCACAGGCACTGAAGATTCACTTATAACTCTCTTCCTCATACCTGTAATATCCCCGCCCGTTGACAGGTCCATAACAGCATGAGCACCGTACTTCACAGCTGCCTCAAGTTTCTGCATTTCAAGGTCCTGATCTGCATTGAAATTTGAAGTACCCAGATTTGCATTAATCTTAATTTTAAGACCTGCCCCCACAGCAACCGGGACACAGTTATGCAGCCTGCTTTTGAGTATTACAATAGTCCCATCAGCGACACCTTTTCTTATTTCCTCAGGAGATAAAGGTTCAGTCTTTGACACCAGATTCATCTCCTCTGTAATAATTCCTTTTTTTGCGCTCTCTGACTGAGTCATAGACCAAACCTCCCTTGAATTTTCATCATTTTTTCCAGCACCATATCACCTGCAATCACAGCAGATATCATGCAGACCATATCAGCCCCTGCTTCAATAACCTGGTCCAGATTATCAAAGCTTATACCCCCGATAGCGGCAACAGGGATAGGTGAATTTATTTTAATTTCTTTCAGCATCTCAATCCCGCATGGATTACCCGCGTCTGCCTTTGTTGCTGTACTGAATAGAGGGCTGACTCCCAGATAGTCTGCTCCATCTTCTTCAGCCACACGGGCCTCTTCAGGTGTATGCACGGTCACACCAATTATTTTTTTATTCCCAAGGATTCTCCGTGCAGCCTTAAGGGGCATATCATTCTGCCCTAAATGTACACCATCCGCCTCAGATGCAAGAGCAACATCAATCCTGTCATTTATTATAAGACGGGAACCGCTGCCGGAGCAGATTTTCTTCAGAGAAACAGCCTCCTCATACATACTGGCAGTATCTGCATTTTTCTCCCTGTACTGAATAAAGCATGCTCCTGCACGGGCAGCATCAGCGGCATCACTCAATATACCATTTCTGCTTAAATCAGAATCGCTTACAAAATAGTAACCCTTCATCATTTTATCTTCTGCAATTCAGTCACATTTTCTTCTGTAAGTTTTGCCGCCAGGTCAAGAAGACCAGTCTTGAAACTTCCCGGACCATCCGATACATTCAGGGCGAGCTCTCCGGCTATTCCAAAGCATGCCAGCCCTGCTGCTGCTGCCAGAGAGTAATCTTCAGGATTAGCCCCGGCAAAAGTTCCGATAACAGATGCAGCCATACATCCGGTACCAACTACCAGACCCATCATATCTGTACCATTGTCCACTTTATATAAAGAGTTACTTCCTGCAATTATGTCCTGCCTGCCGGTTATAACAACTGTGCAGGATCTCTCCGCAGAAAGACCGCGGGCCACATCCTCAAGATTCTCATTAACATCAGCTGAATCAACACCCTTTGTCTTTACAGAAAAACCGGCAACCCTTGCCACCTCAGAAGCATTACCTTTAATAATATCAATACGTGTTTCATTGAGTATTTCCATACTTTTTCTGTCACGGAAAGAAGTTGCGCCGGCTCCACATACATCAAGAACAACAGGAATATTTTTTCTGTTTGCCGCAAGAACGGCCTTTTTTGCGCTTTTTATAAAATCCTCCGTAAGTGTGCCTATATTGATAACTAGCGCAGAGGCAATAGAGGTCATCTCTTCAACCTCTTCAAATGCATGAGCCATTACCGGGGAGCCTCCCAAAGACTTAACAATCTGTGCGCAGTCATAGATTGTAACCCAGTTGGTAAGATGATGCACCAGCGGGCTTTTCTCCTTCACTGAAGAAAGATATGAATAAACATTCATAAAAACCTCTTATCTTGTTTTATGGATAAAAATATAAAGTCAGGAAGGTAAAATAGGAGTTGAGTTTTATCCCTACACCGGCATTACCCGGATCAGGTTCAATGGGTATAATCTCAGGCTCAAAATATGAACCACCCCGACAATTAATTTAAAATGACAACAACTCGATCTGTCAAGAATAATACAAAGATACCATTTTTTATTCATGAAGATATTTCCAGTTTAACGATACCGTCTTAAATATTCCCGGAAACAGCCAGGACATAACACTGCAGAAGAACCATATATTTATCTCCAGTTTTACTGAAATTTGACGCTGAAATTGCCGATAATATTAAAAACCGGAGAAAATCCTCCTCAGAGGTAAAGAAATGGAATACATATATAAAAAATACGCCTATCACTGCAAATGCGGATATTCACTTAATGTGTTTATTGATTTCGGTACACCCCAGGAAATCTACAAATGCAGGAAATGCGGAAGCAGCGTAAAGCGTGAACAGCTCTTTTAAGCGTTAAAGCTGTATAACAGATTTACATTCAGGACAGACTACAGTCATCTCAATAACAATAGAGGCTTTCTGCACCTCTACCTGATAGCCGCATTTGCAGGCTGCACGAACCTTTTTAAAATTCACAGATTTTTCATTCTGAGCAAAATCGAAAAGCAGCTGCTGAGGATCTTTTTTACTCAAATCAATTATCCCTTTAATTCAATATAAAATTCACCATCATGCCAGTTAAAAATCTTCAGGAAGAGTTGTAAAGAGATAATCAACAAGGCTGCGTTTTTCTATGAGCCTTGCTCTAATTGCATCTATAAGTTTCTGATTAACAACAATATTACTGAGATTTCTATTTAAATCCTTTATAAGGTCAACTTCAATTGGATGATTATAGTAATTAATTGTCACCTTCTGCCCGGATTTAACATATTTAGCAAAAACCATAACCCTTGGTTTTAAAAGATCCTGGCTTCCCAGATCAATTATGATTGCGATTTCATTGGTATTCAGAATACAGAAATCCCCTTTTTTATAAAAAGACTGGGAATTATTTAAATGAAATCCCATTGTATTAATAAAATCTGAAACAAGCTGCCTGTCAAACTTTGTTTCTACTGAATTAACTATAAGCTTCATTGCCTCAGCAGGGCTGTATGACTGCCTGAATGGACGTGGGGATGTTAAAGCATCATAGGTATCACATATAGCCACCACTTTGGGAGAAGGGGGAAGAGACTCATAGGGCAGATTATAATAACCTTCATCATCATAGCGTTCATGATGAAAAAGGATTGTCTGAAGAACAACGGGGCTTATACCCTCAAGAGATTTTACAATATTATATCCATGCTGAGGGTGCAGTTTTACTTCCATCAATTCACTATCATTAAGCTTATCCGGTTTATTGAGCACATTTTTTTCAAGTTTTATCTTCCCAAGATCACTAAGGTATGCTCCAAGCACCACATTTTTCACTTCACCTACGGAATATTTTCTCCTCTTTTTAATAAGCAGAGCGGACAGAAGGCCTACGTTTAATGAATGATAATATAGATAATTATCATAGGATTTCATGTCCTTAAGCAGATTAATAACTTTTGTCTCTCTGGAATTAAGCTGTTCAATTATCTCTTCAACAAGTTCCTCACTTTTTTTATAATCATCTTTTGTAAGCCTGTCATTACGGAGTATCTCATCCATAACTCCCTTTGTCTGGCTAAAGGCTTTGGTTACAAGATAATCAGGGATAAGCCCGGCTTCATCATCTGCAAGAGAATAATAAACCTTGCTGCCATGCTTTTCTCTGATAGATTTTATTTTAAGGCCTGTAAGAATTTCCCTTTCGTTGAGGAGTTTTTCACCCTGGATAGAAAAAATGGGATGCACGAAAACAGTATCAGGCATAACATAATCAAGATCCACAACTATCTTTTTTGAATGTATTCTTTCTTTTGTCATGACTTTTTCTTCACTCTTCTCTTATTACCGCTTTCCTAGAAATATTATAAAGCATTACAGCCTATAATAGAGCAAGAACTTTTAATATAATTATTACTGTTTTCTCAAAAATTATTCAACACCTCTCCATTCACTTCTTGCATTTAATATAACCTTTTTCCCATTACCTGCAATAATTTTATGAAGAAAAACCCCTGCATCTTCCTGTTTTATCATACACTCAAGAAAATCCCCTGCAAAAGCCTCCCCCCTGAAATTTATATCCATACTTGCAAGCTCTAACCTGTTTTTAAAATTATCAGCAACACTTTCAAAAAGTATCTGAGCGAATGAGGCATTATTCATATGTCTGTTTATATCAATATCTTCACATCTTACCTGCGTAGTATATTTATAATCATGGTTATCAATTTTTTCGATAGAAGGAAAATCATAATCCAGAGCAAAGCCCTTTTCAGGCTCAAACTGATCCTTTATAAAACCTGGTATTTCAACAGGGTTACGATTATTTAAGTCTATGAGAGCGAGTGATGCTGCAGCTTCTGCCAGTTTTTCCCCTTTGCTACTGAATATATTGAATTCTCTTCGAACAAACTGCCTGTCAAGGCCTGAACGCCAGGTTTCACAGAAAATTTTTTCATAAATACAGGGCATTGCGATTATTCTTGTATAATATCGGGAATATACCCATGTTAAATTTTTATCAGCAAAATCACCAAGAGAGGTTCCAAGACTTCTGGAATGAAAGTCTGCTGTTGCCTGCATATAGTTAAAAAGAGACCGCACTGTAGCCCTTTTATCAGGCCCGGAATCATAAAGCATAACCTCAAACTCTCTGGTACCTTTAAGCATTATTAACCCCCTCCAAAAATCCCTTAACCTCAATAACATCTTTAAATAAAATAGTTTAAATATTTAATTCTCTGTAAAGAATTAAATATTATCTCAATAGCACTTAAAACCAACAAAAATGCTCTTTATAAGACATGGATGTTAAATTTTGATTGAAAAAAAAGCGGCTATTGCCATTATCTATTATAAAATCCGGCATATTCCGGGTTTTTTCAAAAATAAATAACAAAGAATTTCCGGCTCTTGTTCTAATGATAAAAAAATAGTCAAAAATAGATTTTCAGAATGAATAAGGCTTTATCCTTATAATTCTAAAAGAGCTGAAAATTCCGGATACAGTAAACAACAAATTTATTTATGGATAAAATATTGGAGGAAACTCCTTTTCAAAGACAATAACAGTTTTTTAAACGGGCAGGAAACCGGATGAATAAAATAATAGTAAAAGAAACCAATAATATTATAGAAATAATAATAAAAGGGGACCTTAATATTCATAATATTGACCCCATGCTCAATGACTATAAACATCTCCTTACAAAAAACCCGACAATCATTGGAATCAACTGTGAAAACCTGGAAAGCGTTGATTCATCAGGCCTTGGAGCTCTTATAAGTATGGCCAAGCTTGCGGAAAAGGATAATATCGATTTTTATATCTGCGAGCTTAACAAAAAGGTTTCAACACTTTTTGATATTTCCAACCTCAACAAATACTTTCAGGTAATATCACTAAATGAATTCAGAAGAATTTGCGAAGCATTATAAAACTAATCCTTTGAGTGCCCCCATATACCGGAGATAACTGAAACAGCAATATTCTGCCATATGCTGTATATAGCAGCAGGAACAGCTGCTGCAGCTGCAAAATGCTTTACTGCCAGTGCTGCACTTAAACCTGAATTCTGCATCGACACCTCAATAGCAATTGTTCTGCAGACTGACTTATCATAGTGCATTAACCATGGAATAATATATCCCATTGAAAACCCGAATAAATTCTGAATAATTACTGCAGCAAGAATAACAAAACCCGCTTCATATATCATAGTACTGTTTAAAGCAAAAATTATAGAAATAATCAGCACTACTATAAAGGTAGAAACAAGGGGGAAAAAATGACGGAGCGATGTAATTTTTTCACCTGCAATTGTATTAAGAGTTGTACCAATAATAACAGGAATAATAACCATATAAACCATACTTAGAAGCATCCCGGTAAAGGGGACTGGAACAGTTTGCCCTGCATAAAGAAAAGTTAATGCCGGAGTGAATATCAGAGAACATAAAGTTGAAACAAGAGTCATTGT
This sequence comes from uncultured Leptospirales bacterium, assembly GCA_964468455.1. Classification (GTDB taxonomy): domain Bacteria; phylum Spirochaetota; class UBA4802; order UBA4802; family UBA5550; genus JBBAGC01. The sequence goes on from CAYYKZ010000074.1 coordinate 8,183, forward strand.
TATGGAGAGGGCAAGATTCCCCTTTGCCACATAAGTCATAAGATTTGAGGCTACAGCACCCGCCCCGGCTCCAAGGAGAACCATCCCTGCTATCATTTCAGGAGAGAAGTCAAAATATGAAGAGATAAAATAAGCAGAAAGCGGCATTATACTGAACTGTAAACCCACCCCGATAAAAACAGGGAGAGGGGACTTAATGATGGATACAAAATCTCCCCATGTGAGAGTAAGCCCCATACCCAGCATAACAACTGATAAAAGCGGCACAATTGCCGGGCTTAAAGCTGTAAAATACACAGGTAAAGAATAAGCAGCTGCGGACATCAACACAGCCCACAAAGGAAAAAGTCTTATAATTCTATCTATCATTTTTAATCTCCGGAAAGGATTGATCCTGATTGAAAATCCGGCATAAATATTTCATTAAAATATCAGATAACACCAAAAGAGACAACACTTATACTAAATAATTAACCATACTGCAACTTACAAGATAAAAAAATATCTTATCAATATAAAAAAAGAATCATTATAAAAAAAATAAAAAACTGTTGAAACTTCTGTTCTTACGACTCAAGAGGCAATCATAGAAAATCAGACACGAGGTTTACAAAAAATGGCGGGATGGAGTTACCACTGTGGACGGCAATCCGGCACTCCCTGTTTTTGAAAAACATCTTGAAAGCCTTTAAAAAATTTTTCAACAAGACAGTAATCAGCAGATGTGCTGATGATAATTCAAAAAAAATACCGCTGCTATAAACAGCGGTATTTTATATATAAGCATTAAAAAATTATTTAATCAGAAATCCAGGGTTTCAACACACCTTGGGAATGGTATAACATCCCTTATGTTCTGCATACCTGTAACAAACTGTATAAGTCTTTCAAAGCCAAGACCAAATCCGGAATGAGGAACTGAACCGTACTTTCTCAATTCCAGATACCACCAGTAATCCTCCTCATTAAGCCCCATCTCCCTTATACGGTTAAGGAGTTTATCGTAATCATTTTCCCTTTCACTGCCGCCTATAATTTCTCCAAGTCTGGGAACAAGCACGTCCATAGCCCTTACGGTTTTGCCGTCCTCATTCTGTTTCATGTAAAAGGCCTTAATATCCCTGGGGTAATCTGTAACTATAACAGGCTTTTTGTAAACCTCCTGGGTTAAAAACCTTTCATGCTCGCTCTGTAAATCCATGCCCCATTTAACCGGGAATTCAAAATCTTTTTTTGCCTTTATAAGTTCATCTACTGCTTCTGTATATGTAATACGACCGAAATTGCTGTTTATTATATGTTCCAGGTTGTCAATTATTCCCTTTTCAATCATTGAATTGAAAAAAGCCATATCCCCTGAGCAGTTTTCAAGAACATATGCAAGTATATATTTTATAAAATCCTCAGCAGCATCCATATTTCCATTTATATCACAGAATGCCATTTCAGGCTCTATCATCCAGAATTCTGCAAGATGCCTGGATGTATTGGAATTTTCCGCCCTGAAGGTGGGGCCGAAAGTATAAACATTTTTCAATGCCAGGGCATATATTTCCGCATTAAGCTGTCCGCTTACAGTAAGGGACGCCTCCTTGCCGAAAAAGTCCTTTGAATAATCAACCTTACCCTCTGACAAAGGAACTTCAGGAAGAGGAAAGGTTGTTACACGGAACATTTCACCCGCGCCCTCACAGTCGCTCCCTGTAATTATGGGAGTATGAATATTTACAAATCCCCTTTCATTAAAATATTTATGTATGCCAAAACTCATTGCATTGCGCACCCTGGCAACAGCGCCAAAGGTATTTGTCCTTGGACGAAGATGGGCAATCTCCCTTAAAAATTCGAAGGAGTGACGTTTTTTCTGAAGAGGATATTCCTCAGCAGGGGAATCACCTGTTACTGTTATCTCAAGAGGGCTGACTTCCACATTCTGTTCCTTGCCCTGGGACGGCACAAGCTTACCCTTAACTGAAACACTCGCCCCGTTTATAAGCCTGGGATTAAGCTCCTCAAAACCGGGAAATGAACGGTCAATTACAACCTGAATATTCTCCATGGTTGAACCGTCATTAACAGCTATAAAGGAAACCTCCTTGGAATCCCG
>CAYYKZ010000075.1:0-10285 GCA_964468455.1 uncultured Leptospirales bacterium
AGAAATTAAAACTCATAAATATTTCAAAAAAAAATAATTCTTTTCAGGAAGTATGGAAATTTCCTTAATATTTACTATTTTATAAAAGACACTTACATTGTCAATACTCTATAATAATAAAATCCTCAACACTTCGGAGGGATTTATGTCATTAGACTTAAACCGAACCCTGAATCTGATTATTATATCAATAATGTCGCTTATTATTATAATTACCCTGATTCTTATACTGAAAATAGCAGACAGCAGGAACCCTTATTCAAAAGGAGTTAATATTAATGACACATACGCGCCATTCAGCAGCTGGGAGAAGGCTCACTAAATTTCCGGGGAACTTATTTTTCTTTTAAATTCGGATACTTCCTTTTTAAAATCTGAAAAATCAACGATATAATTGCTCTCATTAAATTTTACAATTATACTGTTCCCGGATCTTCCTGAAACCGAACAATTAAATGGAATAAGAAGACTGTTGTTGTCATAATCATAAATAATCAATTCATCATCCTTCTCAAGAATATATCCATTCTGAGTAAGATAAATCGATGCAAGCCTGCCCACAGGGGTGAGCTTTTCCCTGTTTTTCAGTTTATACTCATACCTGTTCAGTGACCATTTCCCTGATGTCCCTTTTATACAGATTACCTCATCCTCTGTAAAGGCAAACTCAAAGGATGATGCAGCTATATTCTTCATTTTAACAGTTGCAGTTTCAGTATTAATAACACTTATGTAGTAAGATCCTGCAATACCGGAAATTATTGCAAGGTAATTCCCCTGCACTATCATGTCTGCTTTATAAAAGATACTGTAGGGAGGAGGAAAAGTCCCTTCCACCAGTTTTTCAGCCTTATCTGTTTCAGGAGAATATGAATAAACAACATGGTCCTTTAAGAAAAACACTGAATTCCCTGAGGCGGATGCGGCTATTGCATCAATCTTTTTATTCCCTTTCTCATTGTAAGTGGCAATAAGCTCACCGGTTTTATTGAAAATATAAAAAGATTGTTTATTCCCCAGAACAAATATATTTCCACCGGCATCTGCATATTCAATACTCCCTTTAATGCTATCCTCAATTTTCAGTTGAATTTCTTCCGGAAATACAAATTCAATTGATTCATCAGCCCTGTTTATAATAACCCTTTTATTGAAAAAAAGTGTTTCACTACCGGGCTTCTCTATTCCAAATGCCTTAAAGAAAGCATCCTCCAGCAAAACCCTGTCAAGGCTGCCTTCCTTATATTTTTCTATTGCCTCTTCATATTTCTCTACAGGGTTCTTCCCGCATGATACAAACAGAAAAGAAATAATCAGAAGACTGAATATTTTTTTAAACACTGATTTACCTGTTCCGGTAAAAAGCAATTTCATTTCTGAACCTTTTTTCTGGCATTTATCTTTTCCATAGCTTTTGATACAAAATCACTGTCATAAAGATCAATCATCTTTGATGATGCACTGGACTTTGCCCTGAGGCTGAATTTGGATGTGGTTATATAAATGCCGCCTTTACATTTTTCATTATTAATACGCTTATAAAAATCTATTATCTGACCTTCAGATATTTCTCTGGTTGTTTTATTAAAGCATACAAGCATGGGGGGATCATTTATGCGTTTGATATTATATGTTTTATACAGATATTCATTCATTGAAAGCCTGTCAGCACTTACAATATTGAAGTTCAGGCCCGCTATCATATCCCGTATATAGGGCTGCAGTTCCTCAAGTGAAGTCTGAAAAAACTGCATCAGATTATTATTATCAAGTATTGCTCTATATGCCTCAAGTTTTATTTTTGTACTTCTGTAATTGGGGTTTTCAACCTCTATTTTTGACCAGTGATGAACTGCTTCCTTAATTTTATTTTCATTCTCATAGCATTCAGCAAGAAGATACCTGTAAGCCAGCGATTCCTCATCTTTCTCCTTTAGGCTGTTAAGGCCCTTTTCAAGATACTCAATTGCTGCTGAGTAATCCTCTTTTTCAAAAGCCATCTCTGCAAGCATGTAAAGACTGCCTGTTAAAAAATGCCGGTCACTTTTAGCATTTTCAAGCATTACCCTGGCATTCTCATAATCTTTTTTCATTTTATAAATTGAACCAAGATAAAACTGCGACTCGCTGTCCTTTTTAAGATCAAATGCTTTAAGCAGATACTGCTCAGCTTTCTGGTAATCGGAAACTTTAAAACAGGAAACCCCCAGAGGAAGAAAAGTATCTGAAGCACCCGGATCAAGTATCACGGTTTTTAAAAAATAATCTCTTGAGTTTTTATAACTTTTAAGCTGGTAGAATGCGTGACCAAGGCGATGATTTGCCTTAATATCATCCGGATTAAAAGATAAAATTGCCTTATATTCCTCGATCTCTTTCTGATAGTTTTTTGTAAGATTGTAAAGCTCTGCCAGATGATAATGTATTTCCAGTTCACTTATATATTTGCTGAAATCAGGCAATGCAAGAACACTGTTAAGTTCCGATATGGCAAGAATATACTGGCTCTGCTGAATAAGCAGTCTGGCTTTAATATATCTGGCAGGCGGGTAATCCTTCTTTTTGTTAAGCACAACCTTAACTATTTCACTGGCACCGGAGTAATCTCCTGCAGCAATACACTCCTCAGCTTTGCGGATAGACATGGGTATACGTAAAGACTTTAAGATCATTATTGATATTGATATTACTACAAGAGTTAATGCGAATATAATATAATTCATATTTCCGGTTTAATGTTCTCCAGAGAAGAATTAAGTACTTCCCCTGTAAATTATATACTGACTTACTGCGGCAGGCTAATGCACTGCATAAAAATTATTAATTAACTACTTCACGCTTAATCCCTTAAAAAACTATATCCCCGATTAATGATACCAATCCGGAACCAATAAAGTCAACTTCAAAATAAAATTCCGGACTGGCAACTAATAACCTTAATATAATAATTAGTCAATAAAAACAGTATTAATTACTTAACTTTTTAGGTAACTCCCGGGTAAGTCTCATAATTTCACTAAGTTTAGCCCTTACTTGTGCATTATTTCTTCAGCGCCGATAGCAGAAGGGATTGAATCTGCTCAAAAACCATTTCTTTTTTATCTCTGCCTCAGCAATGAGCAAATTTATCATTGAGTAATGTGTAATTGGAAAACAGAATATCATCATTAAAAAGGATTTTCTTCCCCGGAAATTCATCTTCAAATTGAAGATCAGCAACTGATTTTTTAAAATTCCTCTTTGACAAAAATCACAGTAACGATCTAATCAGTATGGATATATTAATCTATATATAAAAATAATCTGATTAGTATATCCTTCAATATAATTGGAGGCAGTATTATGTTAACTAAAAATGAAGCATCAGCTATTAATGATTTAAAATCACAGGATCTTGCCCGGTTTGTTATGGATATGTTCCATCGAACAGTGATGCATTACGCGATGTGGTTTAAAGAAGTCGAACATCAGCTCGGAACCGAAAAGGCTATGGAAATTCTTGATGAAGTTTCCAATAAAAGTATTGGTCTCCAGCTTGAAAGGCTTGCGTCTTTTTTCGGATTTACCATGACTGAAGGAGTTCCTGATAAACTTACAGAGTTGGAACAGCAAAAGCTTGTAAAGCTTACAGAAGAAGCAGGCAAAAACTGGTTAGCAAATGACGGAATCTGGTTTCAGGCTGTTGAAAAAAAACAGGGTATGAACGACGCAAAGAGATGCAATGATACATGCTGGGCTAAATTTTCTCCTTTTGAGGCCTGGTCTATAAGCAGGTTTCTTGAACTTGGTCCAAATCCCGGACTTGAAGGTCTTAAAAGAGCTCTTCAATTCAGGATGTACGCGGGGATTAACATTCAGTCTATTACAGATGAAAATGAGAAGTCTTTTGTTTTCAGGATGAATAATTGCAGGGTTCAGAGTGCCAGAAAACGGAAAGGGCTTCAGGATTATCCCTGCAAAAGTGCGGGCCTTGTGGAGTACTCTACATTTGCTTCATCGATAGATAAAAGAATTAAGACCGAATGCATTGGATGTCCTCCGGATGTTCATCCAGAAGAGTGGTTCTGTTCGTGGAAATTTTATATAGATTGATTCAGTTAATACTGCAGAATATTAGATATTCAGACATATAGCTTAATTTTGGCTATTTTGGCAGATATGGACGCAGCTGCAGCCGGTTCTTCCCTGGAAGCTGCGGAACTCTCTGATGTTTTTTTGCAATGATGGCAAATAGTATTGCTGTTCAGTCTGTCAGCATGGAAAAGATGAAATTTCCAGCGGTTTACAGCCTGAAAAAAATTATACTGATCCTGTTCTAGACTTGCAAAAAAATTTCAGGCCCGCCTGCTCCACCTGTAATATTAATAAATGCTCCATCTTTACTCCGGTCATCCTGCGCTACCTCCATGAGCTTATTACTGCAACAAAAAGGATGCAGAATGGTCATACATAGAAAACAAACGGATTAAATACTGCAAAAAAATTACTTGAAATATCGACAATCGATCAGGACTATGCATAAAACTTTAAAACATGGATAAATATGACAGAAAAATCATTAAGCATCTACGATACAACATTACGGGACGGAGCCCAGACTGTGGGCATATCCCTGTCCATGCAGGACAAGCTCAATATCTCCAGAATACTTGACTCTATGAAGATTGACTATATTGAAGGTGGATGGCCCGGATCCAATCCTAAAGATGAACAGTATTTTAATGAAGTAAGAAAACTTGATCTTACCCATTCTAAAATTGCCGCTTTCGGTTCAACCAGACGAAAAGGATATTCCTGCCATGATGACCAGATTGTACAGGCCCTGGTCAATTCAGGTGCTGATGTAATAACAATTGTAGCAAAAACCTGGGATTTCCAGGTTACTAAAGCTCTTAACATGAATCCTGATGAAAACCTCATCATTATTTCCGATACTGTTTCATATCTAAAAGACAGGGGATTTACTGTATTTATTGATGGTGAACATTTTTATGATGGTTATAAGGAAAACAGTGAATATGCCCTTAAATGCCTTGAAATCGCCTCAAAAGCAGGCGTGGACATGCTTGTGTTATGCGATACAAACGGGGGAACTCTTCCTGATGAGGCATTCAGGATTACTTCTGAAGTCGCTGCATCTGTAAATACACCCATTGGTGTACACTTCCACAATGACGCGGGAGTTGCTGTAGCAAATTCTATCTGCTCTGTAAGGGCAGGAGCAACCTCTGTTCAGGGAACAGTAAACGGTTATGGTGAAAGATGCGGAAACTGCGACCTTATCTCTCTCATTCCCAGCCTGGTGCTTAAAATGGGCTACACCTGTTCATCCTCTGATGTTCTTCCACATATTTCAGAGGTAAGCCGTTTTGTCAGTGAAATATGCAATCTGCCCCATGATGAAAGCAGGCCCTATGTTGGCGGAAACGCCTTTGCTCACAAGGGCGGGATTCATGTGTCAGCCCTTCAGAAAGACACCCGGACCTATGAACACATTGACCCTGAGCTGGTAGGAAACAGAAGAAAAGTAATGATTTCCGAGCTTTCAGGAAAAAGCAATATAGAATTCAAGGCAAAGGAACTCGGTATAGATATTGATGGCGACATAAGTCTTTCCGGTAATGTTCTTAAAAAAATAAAAGAACTTGAAGAAAAGGGATTTCAGTTTGAAGCAGCAGAAGGCTCCTTTGAACTGATTATAAGGGAAGCTACCGGAGAATATAAGCCATTTTTCCACTTTATAGGTTTCCGCCTTATTACTGAAATGAACGGCAACAGCAGACTTGAATGCGAGGCAACCATAAAACTTGAAGTTAACGGAAAAATTGAACACACTGCAGCAGTGGGCAACGGGCCGGTTGATGCCATAGATAATGCCTTAAGAAAAGCCCTTACCAAATTTTATCCGGAAATAGCAGCCATGCATCTTTCAGACTATAAAGTACGCGTTCTGAATGAAGACAGCGGTGCAGCTGCGAGTGTACGGGTTCTTATTGATCAGACAGACGGTTCTGACCACTGGGGCACAGTGGGGGTTTCAACAAATGTAATAGAGGCTTCCTGGATGGCTCTTGTTGACGGAATAGAGTATATGCTCTTTAAGAAAAGAAACAGGAAAGCTTAAAAAATATCTTGTAAAAATTGATTAAACAGTAATACTTAAAATAATCAGATATCCGGAATTAACAAATATCAAAAACTAAACACAGGGATATATAATAAATGAAAAAACGGGAAATTATTCTTTCCTTCTTTATAGCTGCAGTAATTTCAATTTTCCCAGGCAGCATATACTCATGGGAGAAATTTGACAGTGTAATAGCTCTGGTAAATAACCGTCCCATACTGAAAAGCGAACTTGAACTTAAACTCAATCACCTGAAGGAAACAAAGCGGATACCGGCAAGAAAAATCCCTTATGAAAAAAGCCGCATTCTTGATGAAATGATTGAGAATGAACTCGTTTTTGAAACTGCGGAGCGTGAATCAATCTATATTACAGATAAGCGTGTCATAGGGCAGCTGGAAAACTTTATGAAGAACTTTTTCAAATCAGATGCATCTGATGAAAAGGAACTTGATGCAAAGGTAGCCCGGGTATCAAAAAATCTGGAGCAGATGATTGACCAATTCGGTGAACCGGGATTTAAAATAGATCCTGACCTTAAAAAATTCATTGCTTACATTGAAAAAAATGAAAAAATAGACTTCCTCCTATTCTTTGAAGATTTGAGAGCAAAAGTTGCCAGAGAGCAGATAATGTCTATTGCTGTAGGAATTACACCGCCCTCCAGAGAGGAGGCAATGGCATGGTTTAAGAAAAACAGGGCAAAGCTCGGCTACGAAATAAATGTTAAACATATACTTATAATTCCCAAAAGCGCCTCCTTAAAAGATGAAAAAGAGGCAAACAGCAAAATGGATTCAATCAGAAAACGTATTCTTGCAGGTGAATCATTTGAAAAGCTGGCAGCAAGTTATTCCCAGGATCCGGGATCCGCATCAAGAGGCGGAGACCTGGGATGGCAGATGATTGCCCAGCTTGACCCCTACTTTGCTAATCAGGTTCACAACATGAAGCGCAAAGGACAGATTTCTACTGTTTTCAAATCCGGTTTCGGTTATCACATTGTAAAATATATGGGAAGGCGCAATGTCTCTTTTGATAAAGTCGAGAACATGATAATGTATAAGCTCTACACTGAAGGACTTGAGGCCCAGTTCAAAAAATGGGTGAAGCAGAAAAAAAAGGAATCATCAATTACAATTTTTATGGATAATTATGTCCAGGGGTAAATCTATGGAAAAATCTGATGTTGATTTTCTTATATTTCTGGACTCCGGCATTTCAGATGTCAGCCTGGACCTGTTTAATAATTTTATTCCTGAACTTATAAAAAACCGGATAGAAGAAAAATTCCCTCAATCAGGAATTTTCTTCTCCATACCTGCAGATTATTCAGGCAAATTAAACGATTACCAGAAAACATATATTCGCAACAGCACTGATGACCTTATCTTCTGGAAAGACCTTTTCGAAAAAACCGGCTCTTCCAATATTGCAGTCATAAAAGCAGACTCACCTTTTATTGATCCTGAAATTCTTGAAGAAATGATCCAGCTCCATTTGACTTACCTTTCTGAATTCACTTTTTCAGAAAATCTTCCTGAAGGATATTGCTGTGAAATAATTTCAGGTGAACTGATAAAACAGCTCCCTGAGACAACTGAAGAGACCCTCCCTTTAAGCAAAGTAGTTAGAACAAATATAAATCAGTTCGACGTTGAGCTCTTTTATAAAGACCCGGATATAAGAGATAAAAGACTTAATTTCCGTACCTCCTCACCTCGTGAAAAGAAAATACTGGAAAAAATATATTCAATAAATAATAAAATCCCTTTTTACAGTGAAATTAAATCACTAATAGATAACAATCCTGAGGTTCTTTATACAGGCCCTTCATATGTGGAAATTGAAATAACTGGGGAATGTTCTCTTGACTGTATTTTCTGCTACAGAAAAACCCTTAAAAATGAACACCCCCATATGGATAAAAAAATACTGGAGAAAATACTCACTGATCTCCGATCTTTTAATCTTCCCTATACCCTCTGTTTCGGCGGATCAGGGGAGCCCCTGGATCATCCTGAATTTTACTCTTTCATGGATATGGTAATTCAAGAGCCCCTTGCTGAGATGCTCATAATTGAAACCAATGGAATTAAAACCGATAATAACTTCAAAACTTATCTATCAAAACCGGAAGCTTCAAAAATAATAACAGTAATAAACAACAACAGCTTTGAAAAAGAATCATACATATCCCTGCACGGTAAAGACAGTTTTAATACTGTTCTTGATAATATAATATCGCTTTCAGCATTGAATGGCGACAATACCCGCGTTTTCATTCAGGTAATGAAAATAAATGAAACAGATACTCTTGAAAATGAAAAGAGCCAGAAATCCTTCCTGGATAGATACTACGACTTCTGGGAAGGGCATAAAATCCCCAGAATTCTTCAGAAACAGAATACCTATTTCGGTCGCATTAAGGACAGACGCTACTCCGATCTTTCTCCGGTAAAGCGGGGTACATGCTGGCACCTGCAGAGAGATCTTTACATTCTTTCTGACGGTACAGCAGCTTTCTGCAAACAGGATGTGGATGGTGAATTTAATCCTTTATCCTTAAATGAATATTCTTTAACTGAAATATGGGAACAGAGAAAAAAACTGTTTATTGAGAATTACAAAGGAAACTACCCGGAAAAACCTGACTGTAAAAATTGTGATGAATGGTATACATTTAACTTTTAAAAATATCACCGGAAGGTCATATGGAAAGCGCTGCAATTATTCAGGCCAGGGTATCATCAACACGGCTTCCTGAAAAAGCCCTGAAAGATCTATGCGGACATACCCTCATTTCACATGTTATTGAAAGGGCCAAAAAAATCCGCGGAATAGACCATATAGTTCTCGCAACAGGAAACAAAAAAGAAAATTCCCCTCTGATTGACATAGCCGCATCACACGGAATAAGCCACTATACCGGCTCTGAGGATGACGTACTTGCAAGATACAGAAACTGCGCAAATGAAATCAAATGCGATTATATAATACGGATTACAGGAGATAACCCCTTCACAGACTTTGAATCTGCTTCAGATGCTCTTGATTATACCATTCATGAAAATACTGATCACTGCTATACAGCAGGAATTCCTGTAGGCACGGGTGTGGAAATTATTAAAAAAGCTGCGCTTGAAACGGCCTATAACATGGGCCTTAAACCTCACCACAGGGAACATGTTACTCCCTACATAAAGGAAAATCCCGATATTTTCAGGCTCAGCTCTTTTACTTCATTACTGGAAAACCCATTCCCTGACTTACGCCTTACAGTCGATACAGATGAGGATTTTGCCCTTGCGGAATTACTCTATAAGGCATTATACAAAGGAGAACCCATACCTTTACCGGAAATAATTGAATTTGTGAAAAGAAACCCGGAAGTAATCAATATTAACAAAGAAGTTAAGCAGCGACCAATGACTCACAGCAGCGGAAATGAGTAGAAAAAATATAGTAATAATAACCGGTACAGGAGGACCTCTGGGAACAGGACATTTCCAGAGAATGCTTACACTTTCTTCTGAAATTGACAGTAGAGGCGAATTTAACCTGTCCATCCTTACAAACAATAAAGAATTAATTCCTCTTCAATTCCAAAACAGGGTAATAACCGCACTCCCGGAAAAATGTTCTCTAATAATAAAAGATATGCGCGATTCGTCTGAATCAGAAATGATGGAACTGAAGAATATTTCTACTGTAATAACAGTTGATGATACAGGGAAAGGAAGGGACAGGGCAGATTATATCATAGACCTTCTTCCCAACCCTGTTAACATATTATCTCCGGAATACTACAGGGATGACTTTTTTCTTTACGGATATAATTTTACCAGGGAGATAGAGGCAGCGGTTCATAAAAGCAGTGAAAAATTTATCAATATGGCAATATACACCGGATCTGACGCTCCCTCTCAAATAAGAGAATACATTGAGAATATTCTGCCTGAAAAAACTGAGGCGGTCTATCTTACAGGTGAAGTTCCAAGGGACTTCCGTACAGGCAGGCCTGTTTATGATAATATGACCTATGCTGAAATATTACTGGGATCAAAAATACTTATCACTCATTTCGGGATAACCCTTTTTGAAGGTTTTCTCAGCGGATGCAGTCTTTTTACCGTTAACCCTTCAGAATACCACCGG
>CAYYKZ010000076.1:0-10282 GCA_964468455.1 uncultured Leptospirales bacterium
GTCGGATTGGCGTTTTTCAGGTCAAATATAAGCTGGGCCAGATCCTCAATTGAATATATATCATGATGCGGCGGAGGTGAAATAAGGGTAACACCCGGGGTCGAATGCCTTGTTCTGGCAATTATTTTATCCACCTTGTGTCCAGGGAGCTGGCCCCCTTCACCTGGTTTTGCACCCTGGGCAATTTTAATCTGTATTTCATCTGCATTTGCAAGATAATTACTTGTTACTCCAAATCGTCCTGAAGCCACCTGCTTTATCGCGCTTCTGGCAGATGAACCGTCACTTCTTTTTATAAACCTTTCCGGATCTTCACCACCTTCACCGGAATTACTTCTTCCATGAATAGAATTCATAGCAACTGCAATTGCCTCATGGGCATCTTTACTTATTGAACCGAATGACATGGCTCCGCTTGTAAGCCTGCGCATAATATCTTCAAGAGGCTCCACATCATTAAGAGGTATTGAAACACCTTTTTTAAATTCAAAAAGACCCCTTATAACATGAGGCTTTTTGTTTGATCTATCTACAATTTCGCTGAACTCTTTATACTTATTATAATCTCCGGATCTGGATGCCCACTGGAGGGTGTATATTGATTCCGGATTCCATGCGTGTTTTTCACCTGTCCGTCTGTAACTGTATACACCATCAGATTCCAGAAGTTTCTTCTTCTGCACATAGGCCCTGCTGTGTTTTTCGGAATACTCCCGTGCCACTTCGTCCGCACCAATACCGCCTATTCTTGTTACAGTTCCGGTAAAATATTTCTGTGCAAAATCACGGGATAAACCTACTGCCTCAAAAACCTGCCCGCCGCGATAACTCCTAAGTGTTGAAGTACCCATTTTAGCCAGGATTTTAAGCAGCCCCTTATTTACTGCCTTAATATAATTTTTCTCATATTCAGAAAATCTGTTGTCGCATCCGTCATCACCTTTTTCGGACAATGAATGGATCGAGGCAAAAACAAGCCATGGATTAACCGCATCAGCACCGTAACCGAGAAGCAGTGCAAAATGCATAACCTCCCTTGCTTCACCTGTTTCAAGTATAATTACAGCATCTGTTCTTATTCCCTTTTCTATAAGATGATGATGTACCGCAGAACAGACAAGGAGTGAAGGCACGGGGATATTTTTTTCATCCGCTCCCCTGTCAGAGAGTATAATATATGAAATTCCTTTTTTTACTGCAGATTCAGCTTCATTGCAGATTTTTTCCATTCGCCTATCCAGAGAACCTTCACCCTCACCTGCAGGGAACAATGCGTCAATTGTTACTGACTTGATTTCCGGATTAGTGCTGCCTGTTATTTTTGCCAGATCCCTATTGCTGAAAACCGGGCTGTAAAATTTGATAAGCCTGCAGTGTTCAGGGGTCTCTTCAAGAATATTTTTTCTTGGCCCCATAAAACTTGTAAGGCTCATAACCAGCTCCTCCCTTATAGGGTCAATAGCCGGATTGGTAACCTGGGCAAAAACCTGCTTAAAATAATTAAATAGATTTTGCGGTTTATCTGATAAAACCGCCAGAGGCGTATCTGTACCCATTGAACCTGTAGGCTCCTGAGCGGTTTTCATCATTGTATAAATAATTTCACTTAGATCTTCCCTGCTGTAACCATGAACAAGCTGGGACTTTTTTAAACTCTCCTCATCAATAGCAGAACCCGGAGTTTGATCTACTGGCATATCATCGAAATTGATAATATTTTCTTCCACCCATTTCCTGTAAGGATTCCGGTGAGCAATTCCGTTTTTAACCTCACTATCCGGAATAATTCTCCCTTCCCCTGTATCAACCAGGAGAAGTTTTCCAGGCATAAGTCTCCCCTTTTCCTGAATATCCCCGGGAGCAAAATTCTGGACTCCCACTTCAGATGCCATTACAACCATACCGTCTTTTGTTATTATATACCTGGAAGGCCTTAACCCGTTTCTGTCAAGTGTGCCCCCAATATATCTTCCGTCACAGAAAACAATTGAAGCAGGCCCGTCCCATGGCTCCATTATTCCGGCATGATATTCATAAAAATACTTCAAGTCATCCGGAATCGGATTCGATTCATTCCATGATTCAGGAATCATCATCATAAGAGCATGAGGAAGAGAACGTCCTGAAGCAACAAGCATTTCCAGAGCATTATCAAAAGAGGCTGAATCACTTTTCCCGGGTTCGATAACAGGAAGGATTTTACTTATATCATCTTTAAAAATTTCAGACCGGATTGAAGCCTCCCTTGCTTTCATCCAGAACCTGTTCCCCTTAACAGTATTGATTTCACCATTATGCGCTACCATTCTGAAGGGCTGAGCCAGCATCCAGGAAGGGAAGGTATTAGTGCTGAAGCGTGAATGAACCAGTGCTATAGCGCTCTCAGCCCTTTTGTCTCGAAGATCATTATAATAAAATCTAACCTGAGCAGGTGTTAGCATCCCCTTATAAACAATTGTTTTCGAGGAAAGGGATAAAATATAAAAATCATCCTTCCCGTTAAAATCAGAATCCCGTACTTTTTTCTCAATAAGTTTTCTAAGTATGAAAAGCTTTAACTCAAGAGGATATCTATCTTCTTTTTTTATGGAAAGAAAAATCTGCTTTGTAACAGGCTCCGATCGTCCTGCAATTTCCCCGATATCACTGTTGTCAACAGGAACATCTCTCCAGCTTATAATGTCAAATCCTTCGTCAAGTGCTGCTGACTCAACAATTTCCATACATTTCTTTAACGAATCCTGGTCCCCAGGCATAAAAATAAGGCCGGTACCATACAATCCTTCCTCAGGGAGAGACTTTACCTCATCTTTATAAAACCTGTGAGGAATCTGAATCATAATTCCTGACCCGTCCCCGCTTTTATTGTCTGAGCCTTCAGCACCCCTATGGGTCATTCTCTCAAGAATTTCGAGACCCCTTTTTATTATATCATGGGTTTTTCCCCCATTAATATTTGCTACAAACCCTATACCACAGGAATCATGTTCAAACTGAGGGTCATATAAACCTTTGCCATACTTTTCAATCATATAAATCTCCTGCCACAGACTTTAAAATTAACCACTTAACAATAAATCCATGAAATAATTACTATACATAATAACAAATAAAGATATAGGCAGGTCTGTTCAATGAAAAAAAATGAATCAATGTTACGGCATTGTTAAAAATTTTTCCACACTTAACAAGAGACTTCACTTTTATCAGCAGACCGGATCAACCGCAACTTTATAACAATAATTATCACTGTAAATCCCCGATTTATTATTCAAATAAAAAAAAGAGCTAACAAATCACTCAATTACTATTACAACAATTTTTACAACTCACCCAGTGAGCAGGAGAATATTAAATCATTTCAATACAATAATACACTTTATGAATAATTACTGAAAAAAATAATTCATTATTTTCCCGAAAATGAGCAAAAAATCTTGACACCCGGAACAGTGTTCCATTATTTGTAATTACGTTCATAAGTGAAATTTATTCAATTTTCTCCTATTTTCCGGAGACAATAAAGGTTTCATTTAATCAATCCGGAATGGCAGGTACGGTTTAATAATTCCCCGGGTTCAGCCTCTCCCCCCCCTTGAGTCTGAACCGTTAACCGGCAGAAACTGGAAGCAAAAATTAAAGCAGTCTCAGTGGGATTCAATTAACCGTACCTGCCGGACCGCAGATAAAATTTGTCTTTACAATACTGTTCCCCTTAAAGCTAATAATTAATAAATTCTTTAAGGGGAGAAAACTATATGAAAGATATACTTCCTGAAGTAAAATCATGTCATATAAATGATTCTGAAATCCAATATCTTCATTACAAAGGAGACGGCCCGGATCTGGTTCTTCTTCATGCTACAGGCTTTAATCCATGGCTATGGCACCCCCTGGCCAGAGAACTTACACCATATTTCAATATTTATGCTCCATATTTCTGCGATCACCGCTTTGCAGAACCTGAAGACGGGGGGTTAAGCTGGAAAATTTTAGCAGAGGATTTATACCAGTTCTGCTGTGAACTTCAGCTTTCCAGACCATTTGTTGCGGGTCACTCCATGGGAGCTACAGTTATTACTCTATGCGCGGCCGGTCACAAAGTAACCCCGGAAAAAATGATATTAATTGAACCTATATTTTTACCTGAAGGAATATATAGCGCCAGTCTTACTGTTGAACAGCATCCTCTTGCATCAAAATCAATAAAAAGAAAAAGCCGGTGGGAATCACATCCTGATGCAAAAGATTACCTCCAGTCAAAAAGTCTCTTTAAAAACTGGGACAGTGAGATGATTGATCTATACATTAAACATGGCATGTCATGTTCAGATTCAGGGGGATTACAGCTTTCATGCTCCCCCAGGCGGGAAGCTTCACTGTTCATGGGGAGTGTAGTTGAAAATCCCTGGCCTCTTTTATCAGAAATTACATGCCCTGTTCTTATTGTGGAGGGTGAAACCAGCGATAACCGAAGTTATATAGATCTTAAAAAAGCCGCCTCATCATTTTCATCCGGAAGCTATACTGAAGTAAAAGGGGCGGGACACCTTGTGCCCATGGAAAAGCCCAAGGAAGTTATAGAGATATTTAAAAATTTCTTTCTTCAATAGTATGTTCAACCGGACAGGAATAAACAATCCCCCTCGTAAATGAGGGGGATTGAATGTACAATATATTGTAACAGGGTTTTTATGATCCCCTTAAAAAAAGGTTCACCTTTACTTTTACCGTTTACACTATTCCGTAAGCAAGCATTGCCTTGGCTACTTTTGTAAAACCGGCTATATTTGCACCGGCAACATAATTACTCTTCATTCCATAAGCTTCTGATGCATCAAGACATGACTTATGAATATTTTTCATTATCATCTGAAGCCTCTGATCGACCTCCTCTCTTGTCCATGAAAGCCTTAAGCTGTTCTGAGACATTTCAAGACCTGAAGTTGCAACACCACCTGCGTTTGCAGCCTTACCTGGTCCGTAAAGAACGTTATTATCAAGGTAAATATCAACTGCTTCCGGAGTTGAAGGCATATTAGCTCCCTCTGAAATACATATACAGCCGTTATTCACAAGTGCCTGCGCATGCTTTTCATTAATTTCGTTCTCAGTTGCAGATGGATAAGCTATATCCACTTTTATACCCTGCTCCTGCACAACATCCCAGACGCTTTTACCGTCATAATATTTAGCATTGCTGTATTTATCCGCATATTCTTTAATACGGCCTCTGCGTACATTTTTAAGCTCAAGTATATAGTTAAGCTTTTCGCTATCAATGCCATCTTCATCTATAATTGTTCCGGCAGAGTCGCAAAGAGAAATAACCTTTCCGCCAAGCTGATTAACCTTTTCAACAGTATACTGCGCAACATTACCAGCTCCGCTCACTACAACAGTCTTCCCTTTATGGTCAAGGCCTCTGGTTGCAAGCATCTCAGCTGCGAAATATACTGCACCATAACCTGTTGCTTCAGGCCTGATAAGGCTTCCGCCGTATTCAATACCCTTGCCTGTTAATACTCCATCATGCTGATTTACAATTTTTTTATAATAGCCGTAAAGAAAACCTATTTCTCTTCCGCCAACACCAATATCACCAGCAGGGACATCAGTAAACTGACCTATATGTCTGTAGAGTTCTCTCATGAAGGCCTGACAGAATCTCATAACTTCAAGATCGGATTTACCTTTAGGGTCAAAGTCTGAACCGCCTTTACCTCCGCCCATTGGAAGAGAGGTAAGTGAATTTTTAAAGATCTGCTCAAAACCGAGAAATTTTATAACCCCTAAATTAACTGACGGGTGAAATCTCATTCCCCCTTTATAGGGCCCTATAGCATTATTAAACTGTACTCTGAATCCTCTGTTAACCTGAACATTCCCCTTATCATCAACCCAGGGTACTCTGAACATTATTGCCCTGTCAGGCTCAACTATTCTTTCATAAATTCCCGCTTTTACAAATTCCGGATGCTTATCAACTGTCAGTTCCAGTGAATCAAGTACTTCTTTAACAGCCTGTAAATACTCTTTCTGGTCCGGATCTCTCTGCTTAACTTTTGCATAAACTTCATTCAATACTGTCATTAAAAACTCCTTCTTTATAAAATCTAAAATAAATCAGTGTTTATCCCTAACTATTACCTTAAATAAAACACTCTAATAAACCTCCGGCAAATACCAGTAAATGTTATAAAAGCATTATTACACTAAAATATAGTTTTAAGAATAATTACTGAAGATAAACATAACTGTTATGAGGAAAATCGTCTCAAAGAGATTCTCCTTTAGAACATATCACTCCAGCTACATTATAATACCAAGAATATATTTCCCAATTGTTACATTATCATTAAAATTTAACATTCATGTAACATTCATAATTCATTACTTTTTCTGAAACAGAATCACCCGGTCAGTAATTATGTCTGACATCAATGCCATATTCTCATTATCAAGATCATAAACCCCGACAACTGATGCATATTTACCCCAGTCAGGGAGGATATCTGCAAGCCTGTTCCCTTTTTTAACAGGAAATTCAGGCTTATATATAGTGCCCTCTTTTTCCGGAAAGACTGCTGAATAAAAAATCCCGGTTTCCACCAGATCATGAAAAAAATGTGAGCCGAAGGAGAGTTCCGGCATTATATCCTCATTCATTATCGCGACCTCCACCAGTGCCTTTATATGATTAATTTCATAAAATCTCACAGGCACACCAAGTGATGGTGTTGTTGTTCCCCATCTGCCCGGACCTATCAATACAACAGAGTAATCCTCTTTCTTTTCACCAGGGATAAGCCTGTTAATATGACCTATCAGCCGCGCCACATCATACTTCCCGGACTGGTTCAAGGCTGAATACTCTGCAGGGTCTACAATAACAATTCTGTCTACATTAAGCTGAACACTTCCTCCCAGAAAATCGCCTGTAGAGGAGAACATTATTCTTTCATTTTCAATATTTTCAGGAATCTCGACTCTTTTGCCTGCTCCGCCGGTCTGATAAGGCCTGCACTGAAGTAGATTTATTCTATAATTATATTCTGCATCAAAATTAACAGTGAACTCAATATCAACGGGATATCTATATTCATCCTGAATTACAGACATGATTTTTTTTATTTTATCAGGGAAATCACTTTCACTGAAAAATTTATCAAAACTTATAAGCCATGGCGTGGCTTCTTTTACATTCATATTCCTTATGGTAGCTGCAAGCTCCTGATTAAAGTCCGCAATTTTTTCTATACATGTAGTATTAATCTCACCAAGAAGTTTACCCAGACTAACAGTATCAAGAATATTTTTTTCAATATCAAGCAGATCCACCTGGTGCTGTGAAAATCTTTGAAGATCATCTATTCCTGAATGCGGCCTTAGAAGAGGATCATCCAGGGCTACAATGCGGGGATAATCCCCCTCCACTCTGTCAACGGCCCTGGTGCCAAGCCCGAAAACTATACGCAGCATTCCTGCTTCAGGACTTATTCCACTGTGCCACACATAGGTGTTATACGACAGGCCGACCCCGGCCATATCAGGGAAAAAATATTTTCCGTGATGAGTCCCGGATACTCTCTGCACAAGTAACGCCATCTGTTCATCACTCTTATCAAGCCCCCTCTGCAGCCTGTAAGCCAGTGCATCTTCATTCATTGTACTGGCATAAACCATTCTCACAGCCTTTGTGAAATCATCATATCTCTGCTGGGGTGTGCCCTGGTTTACGCAGAAGTGGCTTTCATATTTTCCCGCAAAGGCATGCCCGAAAGTGTCCTCAAGAAGACTGCTTGAACGCACAATAAATGGAGACTGGCCAAAATATTCAATAATCTGGAGAAACTGTTCCTTGATTTCAGGAGGGAAAGAACCATTCAGCATTCTTACGCGCAGATTAGGGGCTGTTTTATAATACCCCTCATCTGTTTTATGTTCCATAAAAAGATTCCATAAACCATTCTGAACAATGTAAGTATAAAACACATCAGACCCTATAAAAAATGTGTCGTGAGGCTCAATTATTTCCTCCCAGTTTTCCCTGCTGTTATTATGAATTATTTTCCCTGCTATCATCATTCCAGCAGCCTTTCCCCCTATAAACCCTGTACCTATAAGCCTGTCATTTATTGAAATAAAATCTTCAAGGGTAAAATGTTTCTCCGCAAGCTCTACTATCCGTTCATCGCGCCCTATTATAAGCTTTGACAGCCTGCTTACCATCTGAGCAGAATCAACAGAGCTGTTATCCCCCCCTGCTGCAGCGGATACTTCAAGAAAAAGCTTGTCCCAGAAATCAAGATTTCTGCTTGTCATTTCCGAATTAAGCTTCTGCATATAACTTATAAAATCTGTAACATCTGAACTTCTTGTTAAAGCCTTAAAGTCGCCTTTACTTTGTTTATGAGGGAAAAACATGGTAGGAGAATAACGGTTCCAGACCTTTAAAGGATGAACATAAAGGTCACCTTTATAGTTATAAATATCAATTAATATCTGGGTGGTTTCCCTTATACGGGCAACTGTTTTAAAATCATGATTTTTACGCATTATTGCAAAGTAGGCAACCGTATTCAGCTCAAAAAGATATGGACAGGTAACAAGGAAGAAATTCCCTATCATAAGGTCTGTTGCCCAGGCGGAAAGAAGATCTGACAAACAGTCAAAAACGTAAAACGCCTCTTCACCCGCTTCTTTAATTATTTCATGAACATCATGGGCAAAATTTTCAAATCCGGAATGGGCATTCAGGTTACAGATAACAACACCTTCAGTTTCCGGATCGATCACAGGCGGATGTTTTGCAAACCTCATATAATAAAGCCTTCTTCCATCCTGCAGCGACTGTTCAACAAAGGGTTTAACAAATTCCCTGTAGTCATTTATATCATCAGTCTGCCATACAACATTATCACCCATATTAAGAGAATCAATGATGCTGTCAAGGCTGCTTATTCCGCTGCTTACTTTCATTATAGATTTCAATAAAACACCGCCTTTATAATATTTAATATTCCTATACTGTTAATATTAATAAATACAGAAAATTATAATTTTTCCATCCAAGCTGGGGTTTAACCTGTTTTTTAACATTATTGTAATAAAACTGCATCATAATATTTTAAATAAAAGTTAAGAAATTAATACTGATTTTTTATAAATTTTTTTGTTTTTACCGGGCAGCCCTATATTATTAACTCAAATAGTGCCTGTAACTGACGAATTGCTCCTTCATTCGCCTTTAGAACCATTTTTACGCCTTATGGTCAAGAGAGGTGAACATGAAATTTAAAAAATTTATTTTACCATTATTCTCTCTATATATTCTTTTATCCTGCACATTTATCATCTCTGAACTGGGAGCTGCTCAAAGCAGTTTCCAGTTCAGTCCTCCTCCGGTTCCATGGTTTGAGTTTGAAGAGGGACAAAAGGATACAAGGGCTGGCGGAACCTTTCTTTACATAACCGGTGATATTGATGAGGATACCTATTCCGGCAAAGTTAAGGTTTACGGTCTTGGCGGTAATGTTTTTTACCGCAACGCTTTCAGGGATAAAGCTGCATTTGATGCAGGTGCATCTGCAATTTACGCTTCCGGTGAAGTAGGCCCTGACGCGGACATGAGCATAAGCACCCTGTCAATACCTCTTGGACTGGAATTTCAGCCCATTAAAACTCCCGATTATGTACTCATATTATTTGGAGGTTTTAACCTCACCTGGACAAATCTGGACATTCAGATTGATGATGGAACGGATAAATATGACATAACAATGAAAACAAATATGAAAGGGCCACAGGGCGGGCTTCTTTTCAGCTTTAAACTGAATAACTTCGTTTTAAGCCCCTTCTTTATGATGGCCAAACTCAGCGGCACTTCCAAAGTAACGCTTAAAGAAAACAGCAGCACCATATTCTCAGGATCTGTTTCTGTCCCGTCTACAACAGCACGCTTTTACGGCCTGGATATTGCCTATGTACCTGGGAATATCACCTTAAGTTCCCTTATACAGCAGTTCTCCGCTGCAGGGGGGAATAAAGGTTTAAGAACCTATGTTCTTTCCCTTACTTATAATTTCCATACACCTGGAATCAATGAGGAAGAAACAAATAAATTATAAAGGAGTCAGATTATGAAGCATGAAAAAAAATTCTCAATGCTTTTTCTTTCACTCATCATAGTCTGCTTTGGTATTTTTAATGCTGAAGCTGCAGAGAAGGCTGATCTTCAGGCAAAGGAGTATGATTACGGTATTGCCGCTGGTATTTGGCT
>CAYYKZ010000077.1:0-10211 GCA_964468455.1 uncultured Leptospirales bacterium
GATATTTTAAAAAGCGAAAAAGGTGAGATGCTGATAAAAACCGTAAATAATATTAAGTATAATGCAATTGACCTAATGAGGACTCCAGGCAGATATAATGTTCCGGCTTTACTTATCAAACCTCACAAAGACGGATTATACTATGCAGCAGATAAAAAAGGGAAGGAGATATATTCTTCCATAGATTTTATTTCACCTATGGTCAATAAATTTAACGATATTAAAAATTCATATATAAGCGGAAGATTAAGAATATTCGGAATCAATCATCTTTACCTGGTGGATAATCAGTGCAGAGTCGAAAGAGCAAATAAGAATTGCGCCGGCGCGTAAAAAAGCCATGTATAAACTGTACTGTGATTAATTTTTTTTACAAAAGCATCAATTGAAAGTATAAAATCCGACACCCAGAACATTACAGCTCCAAGAGCAAGTGATACTTCAAATATACCTGAACTATTATTTAGTTTTGCAATGGCAAAAAACCCCATTAAGTCAAGAACAATTATATAAAATATAACGGCTCCCAGTAGTTTTCCTGTTCCTTTTCTGATAAATCTTATGTGGAAAAAATTAACCAGTATAATGAAAAATATAAGCGCAAGGTGCCAATTCTGATAATAATAGCCGTCCTTAAAAGCATAAATATAAAAAAAGTGAGAAATAAGAAAAAAGATTATTCCGTTTTTCAATAAACTGATTTCTTCAATCATTAAAAGAGTATCTGCTATTAATGCAAAAATCAAAGCAAATAAAACAAGTATTGAATATACTGACGGGCCCTTTAAGGCGATGGAAAAAATAACAATAAGCATTACTGAAACAATCACCATTGGTGTGAAAAAATATTTAGACGTCAGTTTTTTTCTAAACGCTGAATATTCACGAATAGCAAATAAAATAAAAAAAAGCATCGCCAGTGCAGATAAAATATACACCTTATTTTTTTTCCTTTTTGAAAAGTTCAGATAGATCACGAAGTTTACCTGGATCAAATTCCGAACCCATTGCAGCAATATTCTCCTGCTTGATTTCCTGGTAAATCTCTTTTCTGTGAACAGTAACTTTTCTGGGGGCCTTTATACCCAGTTTCACCTGGTCACCTTTGATATCGATTACAACAATTTCAATATCATCGCCAATCATTATACTTTCATTTAACCTTCTGGCAAGAACAAGCATGAAATTACCCCCCTGCCCCGGTATGTTTTTTTATTTCTTCCATAATATTATGACGTACAGTGTACCGGTCACTTAATGAAATCGCCTGTTTCCCCAGCCTTTTTTCAGGATTAATAATTATAGGCCCCTGAAGATTTGCAGTCATATTTGACGGATTTTCCGGTATTGTAACAATGGCAAATACCAGTAAATCGTCTGATGATTTTGCACTTACAGCCTCATAATCCGTCTGCGGTATTACAAGTTCATAGGATGGCAAAAATGATTCAGGCATAATTAAAACAAATGCAAGATCTTTCTCCTCGTAGGCCTGCAGCCACTTAAAAGGAGAATCACTATCTGCATCCAGAATAATAAACTTTTTTATGAAATCAAATCCCAGTATACCTTCGGGGAAATCAATTACCTGACGTTCATCAACTTCAATTTCTCCGAATGGTTTTGTGTTTACTTTAATGCTCAAATCCAAACCTCATTTTATTCTATTTTTGATCAGTCTTAAAATTACCTTAGAAAGTCCATTAAAGTCGGTTTAATTGTTTTTGCACCAACTGCAAGCGCATAGTTGTGGACACTTTCAAGCCACTTGAAATTCATAATTGTTTCAGGGTAATCTATCCCTTCATTTTTAGCAAGAATTTCTGTAATATTACCCTTTTCATATTCAGCTCTCTTTGCAATTTCTTCTACTCTGTTCTGCTTCGCACCTACTGAGGCGGTATGCTTTAATATATTCTCCAGAGCCATGTCTATCAGTCCCAGATCACGGCCCCCAACAAGTTCCTGGTCGCCCCTGACAAGGTCATCACGAAGCTGAATAATCATTTCAAAAACCGACATCCCGCCAATATTTGCTGTGGGATCTATATTGTTTGGAGGTTCAGGAAATGATCTGTTTATAAGCCCAAGATCCTGCAGAACAGTTCCGCTCCCCTTATCTTCAAGCCATATCTGATGAGGGGTAGTTGAGTCAAGTATAAGATTATTTCTTCCCCCCTTTGACGCTTTAACACTTGCTCCGGAATTATTAATTTTATCTATTATAATATCCAGATTATCACCTGCAGATACGGCTATTTCCTTACCGTCAATTTTAATTATCTGCCCCGAACTTGCAGTATAGTCAGTTGCATCCATATTGGAACTGAGAGTCTGATTGGTTGCCCAGAAACCAGAACTGCCGCGACTATTTATCTCCATATACTCACCTTTCCCGACTTCATGAATCTGCTGTCCTGTATTTCCTCTGTATTCAACACCAATCATTGCATCTCCCTGCCGACCGGCAGTTAAAGTCATATAAATAGGAACAAAAGGATTAGGCTGCTCTTCTGTGCCTGTTTTATGTCCTCCAAATACTGACCGTCCTGTTGAACCTTTTGTATTGGCAATATTCACAAGTTCTTCAAGAAGCTGATTTATTTCTGTTGCAGCAGCTTCCTTCAGCTCGAAATTTGAATAAATCCCGTTTGCACCCTGAACAGCAAGAACCCTTATCCTGTGGAATATCCTGGTTGTTGACTGAAGAGCTGTATCAACTTCATTTAATTTCGAAGAACTTTCTTCAACATTTTTTATATACTGCTCAACCTCAGAAAGCCTGGATCTGTAAAGCATCTGATTAGTGGCTGCAACAGGGTTATCTCTCGGGACACGAACCTTTTTTCCTGTTGCAAGCTGATTCTGAATATTATCCATGTCCTTCTGATGTCTTTGAAGATTAGAGGACATTGTATTGTTAATCATCTGGTTGGTTATACGGTTCATTGTTATACCCCCATCCTGTTAATTATAACATCAAGCATATTATCAAATGTGGTAATAACCCTTGCTGCTGCATTGTAACCGTGCTGAAAAGAAATCATGTTTGCCATTTCCTCATCCAGGTTTATTCCGGATATGGACTCTCTGATGTTCTCAAGATTTTTCATCATTACAGTCTGATTCTCAAGCCTGTTTTTAGACTCCTCACCCTGTGCACCTATCCGCGAAATTATAGATGTGTAAAATTCATTAAAAGTTGACTTGCTGTCCACCATTGCATGCCTGTGTCTTAATGATGCAATCTCAAGAGCATTAGATCCGTCACCAATACCATTTGATGTATTAAAATCACCTGTACCGCCGATATCCTTACCTTTTGCAGCAGCAATTTTATCCACATCCATCATAATATCATCTGAAACAGCCATAAATGCGGCAGGATTATATTTCGGAGTTATTGTTATATTATCCCTGGGCGGAAGCAGTTTAATAATATCATCAACTCTTCGATAATCAAAGGAACCCTGGGGCCCGCTCTGTTTAAGCACTCCCGTTAGTCCCACCATAAACTGTCCGGAATCTTCAAGGTGTCTTAAAATAAAATTCTTTTTATCATTATCAGTGGAAAGTGTAGCTTTTACTGCAAAGTGCCCTCTATGGTCGATGTATGCAGCTACACCAAGTTTTGCGTCATTTATTTTCTTTATAACTGAGTTTACAGTATCCGATTCATTATAGTCAATTTCAGCTACAGCATCAAGCTCATTGTTTCGAGCAAAAGTCAGAGTTCCACGTATACCGATTGCAGCTGATGAATCCACCTTATTATTTCCTGCTATCTTGTATATTGCAGTTACATTATTAATCCCGTTATTATTCAGGTCAAAATTACCTTCACTATTATCACTGACAGGGAGATGTTCAAAAAAATTGACGTTAGTTTCTCCCCGTCTGCCAAAACCGTCTTTATGAACCTCGTTAACCATATCCGTAAAGTTAACAGCAAAGGCATTGATATCATTAATATTCTGCCTCAGAATATTATCCCTTACATCAATAAGTCCGGCAAGCTCGCCGCCCTTAACAGTTACTGCTGTTTCGGTATTCCATAAAACATCATACATCCCGTTATTATCAGGATTTTTTACAGTTTTAAGGGGACGGTAAATATTTCCCTGAACCAGGTTTTCTCCGCCTATATAAACAATGTGCTCATCCTTGTCGCTACGTCCAACAGATATATCCACAATAGTAGAAAGCTTTTCAACAAAAGCATCCCTTTTATCAAGAAGATCATTTGGCCGGTCTCCAAGAGCTTCAGCCTTTTGAATTCTTTCATTAAGATCGCGTATTTCCCTTGCGTAAAGATTAACCTGTTCAACTCTCTGGGCTACCTGGCGATTGGCATCCTCTCTTAAATCATAAAGCTGCCTGAAGATATTATTAACCTCATTGGCAAGATGTACCGCCTTCTCCTTGGTTACCTCTCTGGTTGATCTCTCCTCAGGGTATTTAGACAGTTCCTGCCATGATGACCATAGCGAATCAAGCCTGCTTCTTAAGGACTGGTCTGAAGGTTCATTGTATACAGCTTCAATCTGATATATAAAATCGTCTTTTGTTTTCCAGTAACCGGTTGTATTTTTTTCTGCAACTATACGGTCATCAACAAAATGGTCTCTGATTCTTTCAACCATGGAAACCACGCTGCCCTGCCCTATATTGCCTGGAGTATTTGCCCGATTAAGTGCAGGCGCATAAATAGGATCAGCCGCTGTTATAACAACACGCTGCCTTGAATACTCCTTATTCTCCGCGTTAGAAATGTTATGCCCTGTTACATGAAGGGCCTGCTGATGAGAGGCAAGTCCTCTTTTCCCGATTTCAAGGCCCATAAATGTTGAACTCATAATTATCTCCTTTTATGCTCTCTTATTAAAAAGCACAGGGTTAATCACCCTTTCATCTTCTTTACCGTCTCTGTCATAACCCGATTTCATGGAAGAGCTGTTCCTTAAACCGGAAATCAGTATATCAAAGTACTCCATATTATCCTTAAGCATTGCGGAGTTACTCTCCTGCTTAGCTTTCACTTTCAGCAGCAGAGCCTTCAGGTCAGAACCAAGTTTAACAATCAGATCACCTTTCGCTCTGTCAGCTGTTTCTGCTACCTCTTTAAGGGTTACCGCTTCCGGATTAATATTCACGTTTTTACCGGCAAAATATTTTTTTATTATTTCAAGCCTGGTAAATTCAAGATTTTCTACTGATTTAATAAGCTTATCCTGCTTTGCAGATATCTCCTCTATAAGCTTCCCGTTCCTTGAAATCACAGCTTTACTTTTTTTCTCTTCACAATCAAGAATCTCAATATATATGTTTTTCTGATTTTTCAGCACTGATTCAAGCTCTTCAATATGTAAAGGCATAGAACACCTCCCTGTCAATTTCCGCATAGCTACTCATTTTAATTTATCGGAAGGGAAAGAGTCTTTGATTAGAAGAATTTAGGAAGACATAATATTATTATATCTTTAATTCCTAATAAGGGGCGATATGAAAGAATTTGAAAATATCCGGGAATAGGCAATATCCGGTTTATATGCAGGCATTTTTAAAGAAGAGGCTCGGTAATCCTGTAAACAATGCTGTCAAAAAGGGGAAGCCCTTCAGAACTCACCCTGTACAGGCCGCCATCACTTTCAATCAGTCCTTCACTCTTAAGCTTTAAAAGATTTTCCATTATTTCTTCAGGCAGATTATAACCTGTAACTTCTCTGAACCGTTCCGGCCGGAACCCCTTTATTAGCCTCAAAGAAGTCATTACAAATTCAACAGCAGCGCCTGAAAATGTACCTGATTCCTCAACACGTACCGTTTCAGCGCCGCCCAGATACTTCTCGAGGTCAGGACTATTAAAAAATCTTCTGTTTTCGAAAAAGGAATGTGCACCGGGCCCGAATCCCAGATAAGGCTGAAATGTCCAGTATTTCATATTATGCCTTGAATAAGCCCCGTTAAGTGCAAAATTGGAAATTTCGTAATGCTCGTAACTTTTCCCTTTAAGCAACTTAATAGATTGTTCCCATAAAGAAAGCTGAAGAGCTTCAGAATTATCATCAGGCTTAAAACGTTTTAAAAGCGGAGTGCCTGTCTCAAGAGATAAAAGATACCGTGATATATGATCAGGCCTGTAAAGAGTAATTGTTTCAATATCACGGGCAAGATCCTCCCAATTCTGGCCGGGAAGTCCGCCAATAATATCAATAGATCTTTTGAAGTAACCGTATTCAAAAAACAATTCAAGGTCTGCCTCTGTACAGAGTTTCCCCTTTCTTCCTATAATCTTTCTCATTTCATCATTAAGAGTCTGTACACCCAGAACAATTCTGTTTACTCCTGCTTCTGTTAATGTTTTAAGGTTATTTTCTGTAAGGTGGTCCGGATTCATCTCAATTGTAATTTCACAGTCACTGGCGAGGTTAAACTTTTTCTGAACAAAACCAAGAATACTACTGATTCCATCGCTGCCGAGAAAAGATGGAGTTCCGCCTCCAAAGTAGACAGTATCAGCTTTAACAACAGCCCCATTACTGCACCACTGCTCAATCTCCTCCAGAAGTCTTTTTTTATAAAGATCAATTCTATTATCATTACTTTTTACCGGTATGGAATAGAATGAGCAGTAATGACACTTCTCAGCACAGAAAGGGGTATGTATGTATATACCGCAATTTTCAGTCACGGAAACCTGTTAATGTATTAATTTTTTTCAAAGGTTCAAACCCGCCGTTTACACAATAAGCTGCCTGTTTCATTGACTCTTCAGTGAAAGAAAAAGTAAAAAGCATGGGAATTTCTGTTTCCCATCCGGACAGATCAAAGGGATTTCCGGAATAAACTACAAGGAAATTCCCTCCTGCCTTTTTTATCCTGTTATAAAGAGACTGAAGGTAATTGCGGTTTATCCTGTATGTCTGCAATACAACAGTCACTCTACCCGGTTCATTATCCCTTTTGACTGAAGATATTGCTTTCTCTGCAGAATAAAAAATTTCATCTCCAGGCAATATTTTAAGGTTTTCCCGGAAAGCCCTGTTGCCGCTTACATATATCCTCTTCTCATTCCCATTTCTGGAATAAAGGCTCCCCGTGCCTGAATAAAAAATCGCTCCCCTGGACAGAATCGCATTAATATTATCTTTATCAGATAAAACCACCTTTTCTTTTTCCGTATACTCGAAATGATTAAGTTCAATATTCTGTTTTTCCTTATTAAAACCGGCTATTTTATACCTTAATTTGAGTTCTATTATCCTGTTAACAGAATTATTAAGCCTCTCCATGCTTATAGAACCATCTTTAACTGCATCAAGTAATGCATTATAAATAACAGGAATATTTTTCCCATAGGAACTCACAAGGATCACATCACTCCCCGCAAGAAAAGATTTAACAGCAGCTTCTCCCAGATTCATCTTACCTGAAACCGCATTCATTTCAAGATCATCAGTCATAACAACACCGTCAAAGTGCATCTCTTTCCGTAAAAGATCAGTAAGAAAAAACCTGGAAAGAGTTGCCGGTTCATCATTATCTGCAATGAGAGGATAATGTATATGAGCAGACATTACACATTCAACTTTTTCTTTAAAAGCACTGTAAAATGGAACAAGCTCCACTTGATTAAGCCTTTCCATGTCGTGATTAATAACAGGAAGAACATGGTGGGAATCAGACTCAGTATCGCCATGTCCGGGGAAATGTTTGGCAACAGCAATACATAGAGCACTCTGCAGTCCGTCAATATATGATGATCCGGCTTTTGCTACAATTTCAGGATTAGACCCGAAAGATCGTGTGTTTATTACCGGATTCAGGGGATTATTGTTAACATCCAGAACAGGGGCGAGGTTCATGTTTATCCCCTGAATACGAAGCTCCATACCAGTAATTTGTGCCATTTTTTGTATAGCGCTATAGTTTCCGGAAACCCCTGCAGCAAGATTCCCCGGGAAGGGAGTAACTCCCTTCTTAACTCTTATTACCCTGCCGCCCTCCTGATCTGTAGACACAAAAAGAGGAATGCCGCTACTATTCATTGACTCCTGCTGCAAACCATCAATAAATGCCGGCAGATCATCCTTTTCTCCAATATTGTAACCAAAAAGAATAATTCCACCAGGCAGATATTTTTTTAAAAGTTCACTGTTAGCGCTATTAACACCCTGACCGGGCAGTGCAAACATAAGAATCTGCCCGATTTTCTGTTCAAGATTCAGATTATCTGTTATAATCTGCGCTTCCCGATCCATGCGTCCGGAACATGAAAGAAGCAGCAATAACAACAAAAATGATACTATATTAATTTTTTTCATTAATTCCCTCTTTTTTATATAACTGAAAAGAACAACAGTTGACATCTGAAAAGCTATTTTATAAATTTTCACCTGAATTAAAGTATTTCTTACCTGAAATATTATACACAAATTTTTCCGTAGTTAAAATTTTTTCAAGTTAATAAAATAAAGATGAAAAAATAAAACAAATAAGCAGACTTATCCCAGATTAATAATTTATGATAAAAAACAGAGAAATTGCATTCCTTGACAGCTTTACTGCCAGTACTTCTATTGTACCGGAAGTAATTGACCGTCTTCTCAAAGATCTTCAGGATATGGAATATCCCAGAGAAGAGATCGATGAAATAATCCTATCCATGGATGAATCCATTACAAATGCAATTCAGGTTACACTTAACTGCAAGGATAAATCATGCCCCTCTCCTGAAGCCAGAAATATAACCATCCGCTATACAATCAATGAGAATGAATTTGATGCAACTATTATAGACCATGGAACAGGTCTCGATTTTTTTAAAATTTTCAGTTCAATTCCTGATAAAGCTTCGAATGATTACTATGACCAGATAATAACCTATGCTACGGATTCAGAAAAATTAAAACTAACTGTAAAAATAAATGGAGAGGAAATACCTCTGAGAGGTATTGGTGCCGGTTTAAAAATTATACTCAGCTTTATGGATTCAGTAGTGATTGAATATATAGATAAAAAGAGTATAATTTCATCAAGTGTTTCAGAGAATACAGACGGAACTATTTTTACAATGAAAAGAAAAAGGCGGTATCAATGACATTTAAAGCTGAAAAAGCATATAAAAACCCCGATTTTATGAACTCAAGAGCTGCAAGGCCTCTTAGAATATTAAGTGAATATATTGAACCGGAAACAAAATTTTCCCAGGAAGGTATTGACCACACAGTGGTTTTCTTCGGATCTGCCAGAATTAAAGAGGGTAACGATCCTAATTCGGAATTTTATGATGCTGCACGCAGATTCAGCCATGAGCTTGCACTTTACAGCAAAGAGATGAGGGAGGAGAATGGTGCAGGTTTCTATATATGCACAGGCGGCGGCCCAGGTATAATGGAAGCGGCAAACAGAGGAGCCAGTGAAGCAGGAGAAAAAACAATCGGACTAAATATTGCTCTCCCATTTGAACAGTTCCCCAATCCTTATATTACTCAGGAACTTAACTTTGAATTTCATTATTTTTTCACAAGAAAGTTATGGTTATTATATCATGCCAAAGCACTTGTAATTTTCCCCGGCGGTTTCGGAACCCTTGACGAAATGTTTGAAACACTGACCCTTATTCAGACAAAAAAAATTGAGAAGCAGAATATACCTGTAATGCTTTACAGCAGCGAATACTGGAAAAGCCTTATCAATTTTCAGAAACTTGCAGATATGGGGATGATATCTCAGGAAGACCTTTCTCTATTTCATTTTTTTGACAGCGTGGATGAAGGTTTGGAATATATTAAGCCGCGTCTGAAAGATATTATTGCTACTGTTGAACATTCACTCTTTGGACAGCAAAATAAAAAATCAATTTTCGTTTAAATATAAACTGTAAGTATCAGCAGGTTTCCTGCTGATACTGCGGCAAACACTCCTCTTACACATTAAATACCTATTTCATTAAATCTATAAATTCATCATAATTTGCCCTGCTCACATTATCCATTTTCTGAATTTCACAACCCACTTTTATTATCCTGTTTTCAAGAAAAGAAACATTTCGTACAGTTGCGCCAATAACACTTTTCTTTTTAGTGGGAAGCATTACATCAAAACAGATTTTACTGTTTTCCTGTACGTAGCGCAGAATTCTCTTATCCTTAAATACAAATCCCATTCCCCCCTTTGATAAATCTGACACAAGAAATTTATCAGCAACT
>CAYYKZ010000078.1:0-10202 GCA_964468455.1 uncultured Leptospirales bacterium
ATACGTTTTTAAGGGAGATTTTTTTGAAAAAAATTCGGGGTCAGAGTTTTTTTCTGAATTTTTTTACTAAAATATAAGGGTCAGAGCCTCTGATCAAGTGATCAAGGTCATCCGCAAAAAAAATCTCCTTTACAGAATTATTATCATATTCTGCCCTGTCATTAAGGATGGGAGCGATCATGTTAAATGAAATTTCACTTAAACCTGTAGATTTTACATCAATAGAATACCATGATAGTCTTTTTCAAAGCGGATTCTGGGCTTATTTTAAAGCTCATTTGGAGAAAGGCTCTCAGGCATTTATTGTTGGATATGAAGATAAAGAATTTCCGCTGGTCATTATCCAGAGAAAAATAAATAATGAGTACTGCTATATATATGCTCCAAGGGCGCCCCAGATTGACCTGCCCGAAGAATTGCAGGGATTGTTCCTTGAATCATTATCGAAAAAGCTGATTCCCTTTATACCGGAGAGAACTGTATTTATCCGATTTGATACTATCTGGGAGACACCATACACTGATAAATCCTTTTTCACCGATGACATGCAGTGGAAAGGTCCGCCCCGCAGTACAATAAGAGAAATTAGGATGAACTATTTTACAAAAGAAAAGCGGATTAGAAAAGCTCCCGGCGACCATCTCCCAACTGACACTGTTCATATTGATCTGACTGAAAACGAAGATAAAATTTTTTCCCGGATGCGTCCCAATACACGAAACAGCATAAGAAGAGCCTACAGGCAAGATGTAACTGTTAAAACCTGCAGCGAGGAATATCTCCCGGACTGGTACAGTCTATATTTTGAGACAGCACAAAGAAAGGGATTTAAAGCTCATGAATACAATTACTTCTCACGGCTAATCAGGTCAAAAAATAATTTCAAAAGAAAGGTTAATGATCAGTCAATTGTACCTGAATTTAAACTGCTAATGGCATTTTCGCAGAAGGATCTTCTTGCAGGTATGATTCTGGGTATTTACGGCAATTACTCATACTACCTTTTTGCAGGTTCATCATTGATAAAAAGGGAGTACATGCCTAATTACAAACTTCAGTGGAAGGCAATTGAAACCGCTAAAGGCAGCAACTGCCGAACCTATGACCTATTTGGAATCCCCCCATACAGGGATCCCAATCATGTACAAAGTGGACTTTACACATTTAAAACAGGCCTGGGAGGAGAAATAATCCATTACAGAGGATGCTGGGATTATCCCTTAATTGATTATGAATATGCCATTGTAAGAAATCGGGAAATTACACTGCAGTAAAAATATATAATCCTACACACCCAGCAGCTTTGCTTTAAATATTCTGCTGTTCTCAACATAAAATCTGGCACTATCTTCAATCATTCTAATATCAGCATCACTAACCTGCCGCACAATCCTTCCGGGTGATCCTATTACCACAGATCCGTCCGGGATAACCTTCCTCTCCGCAATGAGCGCATTGGCACCAATAATACAGTTTTTTCCTATTATAGCGTCATCAAGGATAACTGAATTAATACCAATAAGGGAATTATCACCTACAGTACAGCCGTGAAGCATTGCCATGTGCCCCACTGTTACACCATTGCCGATAACCAGTCCGTTCCACGGTTCGGTATGAAGAACACAGTTATCCTGAATATTGCTGTTATCCCCTATTAATATTTTCCCGCCATCACCCCTTATTACAGTGTTAAACCATACACTGGCATTATCACCAATTTCCACATCTCCAATAACATAGGCGTTATTTGCTATGTAATGATTAACTGTTTTTAGAATAACTTTTTTTTCTCCAAGATTATATACCATAAATACTCCATTACTAACACTTAGTACTATACAAAATAAAAAGATTGCTTCACAAAAGGCAAAATGATATTCTGTTTAATTATAATCGGCAGAGATGGGTAAATGAATAAATCAGAAATTTTACAGGAAATTTTTCACCAGGCAGGAGACAAAAAATTTATTACCCTTTATGAAATGGAAATACTTTCCGGAAATTCCGGAGCAGAACTGCGCCCCATACTGGAAGACCTTAAAGAGGAAGGACTCGTTGTTGAACACACTGAAGGCTTCCAGATATCCAAAGAGGGCGTACATTTCTGCAGATCAAAATGGATATAAGGAGAATCAATCATGCCCGTAGAATGGCTTTCAAAGGAAAAATGCAAAAAAATGCTGGGTCACCATACCTATGGAAGAATGGCCACAACTGATCCGGATAATACGCCCTATATTACACCTGTTAACTATATATATATGAATGATTCTATTTATATACATACAGGTTTTACAGGGAGAAAAATAGACAATATAAACTCCAACCCCAGTGTCTGCTTTGAGATAAGCTCTCCGGGAAATCTTTACATCAGTGACAAAGCCTGCGGATTTACCATGAGATACTGGTCAATAATTATTGAAGGAAAGGCTTCCTTTATCAATGATGCTGCTTTGAAAAGAGAAGTTATTGATGTCTTAATGAATAAATACTCCATGAACCTGGACTTTACCCCCCCCACTGATGAAGACCTGGAAAGGGTGAATATTATCGGGATAAGTACTGACAAAATAAGCGGCAAGATATCAGTGGACCCTGCTGAGTAAATAAAATTTGCCGTAATTATTCCAGGGAACAATTACGGCAAACAGCACTCTATCTTTCCTTTCAGGCCGATACCATAGGGAGAGGATGGAATATTATTTCCTGAGTAACAATTAAGAAATTAATTCAATTTTTTATCATTGTAACTCTTTACCATCTTTCTTTTCCTATTGTTTTAGTAGTCTTAATAAGGAAGGTAATAAATGGAAAATATTAATAACATAAATAATGATGAAAAGCCGGATATAGAAACAAACACCCCCTTCGCAGGGATCCCCATCGAACCGGAGCTGAATGAGCCCTGGAGAAAAAAAAGGTTTTCCTGTTCAGGAAGCGGTAGAATTGAAAAAAATTTTGATTTTAAATATCTTGAATTTCTGGAAAAACCTGAATAAAAATCAGCTGCTGGTATTCAGCAATGAGTAGAGTCGCCCCCCTTTTCTGAATACCTCAATTTTCTGGTGAAAAAGTGAGCTGAAAATTTCCCTTTCAACTGCATCATTTACAGGCCCTTTAAAAAAGCACTCCCCTTCATGTATTACAAAAATATTTTCAAAAAAAGATGTAATCTCTTCTACATGATGGGTAACATAGATAACTGAAATTATTTTTTTTCTGGTAAGCTCTTCAATAGATTCAAGAAGATTTTCCCGGGCAGCAATGTCAAGGCCTGCAGATGGCTCATCAAGAATAAGCAGATCCGGATCATTGATTAAAGATCTGAGCATTAAAATCTTCTGTTTTTCACCATCTGAAAGATTTCCAATAATATCGTATTCTCTACCCTTAAGCCCTATTGTACTTATCAGCCATGCAGCCCTTTCCTTTTCCTTATCTGAGGCTTCTCTGTACATACCTATAGATGCATAAATTCCGCTTAAAACCGCGTCAATAAGCTTCTCCCTTCTGCTGAACATATCGCGAAGTGAAGAGCTCACATATCCTATTCTTTTCCGCAGTTCCCTTATGTCATGGCCAGGCTGCCCCAGGCCGAATCTTATCACCTCACCGCTGGAGGGGTAATTATACCCTGTAACAATTTCCAGAAGCTTGGTTTTACCTGAACCATTACGGCCAAAAAGAACCCAGTTTTCTCCATCTTTAATATGCCAGTTTATATTATTTAAAATTCTCCCTGCACCATAAATATCAAGGCACACATTATTCAATTTTATCATATAATTACCTTTCCTGAATAATTACGGTTTTATTTAAGACTACATTACAAACAATAAAAAAAAGATTTTTTTACACAAGCATTTATGCCTGAAAAAATTCACGAAGTATAAAATAATTATTTTCCCGCATAGATATTTAATAATCCATGAAAGAATCAACATAAAAAAGCTGGTTTGCAATTTTAGAATTTTTTAAAATATTTTACTTCAGTAAAAACCTCTTTTACCGATAATAAAAACAGCAAATGAGACATAACACAGGATCAAGGAGGTAAATATGAAGATTATACCTTTTCCTGGCTCCGGTTTGACTAAAAGAGGGAATTCATCGGAAAATTTCCGCATGGATAGCAACAGACCGCTTTACCTGAACAGAAAAAAAAGCGGAAGCGATATAATAGAAATTTCTGCTGAAGCAAAATTGAAATTTCAGCAGGAAAAGATTGTTAAGCTTGATAGGGCAAAACTTTTAAAAGAAGCCCGGGAATACTATATTGAACTGGATAAAGAGCTTCATTTTACAGATTCAGATCCCCGAAAAACAATAAGGGGTGAAAAAATTTCTGAAGCAAAATTAAAGCTCAGCAGCAGCTTTTATAGCAATATGGAGAACAACATTCTTAAAATAATCGCAGAAAAAATCTTAACATAAACCGGACAACAGGGCCAACATAGTTACCCCGGGTAATCCCCGGGGTAACTTTAATATATACCAGTGGCAGCAGAATTTTTCAGAGCTGAAAATACAATTTTTTAAAAAAACATCTTGCTTCAAATTTAAGGGACACATAAAAACCTGTTAAAAACTTAAGGAGGAAGATAATGAAGGTTACTGATGGTATATATTCCTACGTCTGGAGAGGCACATTCGAAAATAACTGCAACAGCTTCTACTTTGGCGAACCACTTAATATCTTATTTGACGCAGGCCTTAAAAACTATGTGGATGTTCTTCTTAAAAATCTTAAAGATGACGGTGTTGATGAGTCTGAAATAAAGTATCTGGTAAACACACACTGCCACCCTGACCATTTTGAAGGGACACTGAATTTCATTGATAAAGATGTTAAGCTTTGCATGAATAGTGAGGAAATTAAATTTTTCAACCAGGAGGGACCGCGCTTTTTTGAAATGTTTAATATGCCATTCCCTCAGGTCAATTTTGATATCACACTTGATGAAGGCCCCTGGATGGTTGGTGATACAGAACTTCAGGTTTATCATACACCCGGGCACTCACCCGGATCAGTTTGTATATACTGGCCGGAAAAGAAAACTCTTGTCTGCGGTGATCTGGTTTTTGACAGCAGCTTTGGAAGAGTAGATTTCCCCGGCGGCAATGGTGAACTTCTGAAAAAAAGTATAGAAAAAATTTCTCAGCTGGACATTGAAATTCT
This sequence comes from uncultured Leptospirales bacterium, assembly GCA_964468455.1. Classification (GTDB taxonomy): domain Bacteria; phylum Spirochaetota; class UBA4802; order UBA4802; family UBA5550; genus JBBAGC01. The sequence goes on from CAYYKZ010000078.1 coordinate 5,180, forward strand.
TCTTCCCGGCCACATGGGAATAATTACAGGGAAAGAAAATGTTCAAAAAAATTTCCAGATGATTAAGCAGTACTTTTCCATGATTTAATCATGGAACAAAACGCTTGGCCAGGGGGATTCTTCTCCCTGTGCCGAATGCCTTTGTGGTAACCTTAATCCCGGGCGCTGCCTGAAATCTTTTATACTCATTATTATTCACAAGTCGCAGTATAAAATCAACTGTATCCCTGTCATAACCCTTTGCAGTAATTTCATCAGCGCTCATTCTCTGCTCAATATAAAGTTCCAGTATTCCGTCCAGTATGCTGTATGGAGGCAGGGAATCCTCATCCTTCTGGTCTGGACGCAATTCAGCAGATGGAGCCTTATCTATTATCTCCACAGGAATAATATCTTTACCAGCCTTTCTGTTTATATGCCGCGAAAGCTCATATACAAGGGTTTTAGGAAGATCTGAGATAACAGCCAGTCCTCCGCACATATCTCCATACAGAGTACAGTACCCTGTGGCTGTTTCAGATTTGTTCCCTGTGGTCAATAGCAGAGCCCCTGTCTTGTTGCTGACAGCCATAAGCAGGTTCCCTCTTATACGGGCCTGTATATTCTCCTCAGTAACATCCTCCTTCATCCCCTGGAAAATATTCGCAAGATCCCTGTTGAAGCAGCTGAAAAGATTGCGGATCTCGATAGTTTCAATTCTCATCCCCAGGTTGCGGGCCAGAGCATAGGAATCATCCACACTCCCGCTGGAGGAATACATGGAAGGCATTGTAATACCAAAAACATTTTCCGGCCCCAGCGCCCTGCAGGCAAGTGCAGCAACAAGGGCTGAATCAATGCCGCCGCTTAATCCAAGTACTGCTTTTTTAAATCCGCTTTTATGCATATAATCGTAAAGGCCCATAATCAGGGCTTTTTCTATATCTTCAATATCATCAATCACAGAATCAGCAATCCCGGGTTCATTAAGTCCTGTTAATACCATATCTTCCATAAATCCGGCACATTGTGAATATAATTCACCTCTCCTGTTTATACACATGCTGTGTCCGTCAAAGACAAGTGAATCATTACCGCCTGTCTGGTTAACATAAACAATTGAAACACCGTTCTTTGAGGCCAGGTCGCAGAGCATCCTTTTACGCGCGCTCCTTTTACCTTTAATGTATGGAGATGCTGATATATTAATAATCAGCTCAGCTCCTTTACTGCATAGAATCTGTACAGGATCAGCATTATATCTGCGCTGTTCCATAAACCTGCTGTTATCAGTATTTAGGGCTGTCCATATATCCTCACAGATAGTAATTCCGGTTTTTACTCCATTGATATCAAAAACCTGGTGTTCCCTTGCAGGAGAAAAATACCTGTACTCATCAAAAACATCATATCCGGGGAGAAGAGTTTTATTCTGCTTTAGAAGAATTTCCCCATTTTTTATTAAGGCTGCGGAATTATAAAGCATTGGCGCATTATCATGATCAAAGTCAACAAAGCCTATAATCACATGTCCCTTTATACTGCTGCAGAATCCGCTTATTTTTTCAAGTGATGCCAGATTATCCTCAACAAGTTTACGGTTTTCAAGCAGGTCCATGGGGGGGTATCCGATAGTGCACATTTCAGGAAAAACAATAAGATCTGCCCCTGATGCATCTGCCTCCTTAATGAATGATTCAATTTTTCTCCTGTTTCCTTCAATGTCAGCAATAACAGGGTTTATCTGGGCCATGGCAATCTTCATAATTTTTCCTCTCAACAAAAAACTGGTACTTTTAATAGTAAATACAAATGAATTGATATTTAATCTGCTCTCTGCTGCGTCCCTTGTGCGGCCAGGGTGCCTGATTGACTGTGAGCAATGACTATTATTACCATTATTCAGCATAGTCAAGAGCTTTACATTATAAAAACATACCCCATTAACAGGTTTTTTTAAATGCATGTAAACTAATCATTCAATTACAGGTTATGGGAAAAAAATACAGGGCATAAAAAAGCTTAAAATTTATACTGGTTAAGTAAATACGGAAAATGGAAGGAGACATGTCCCAGAATACCAGCTTTTCAATTGATGAAATAATTTCAGGAGAGCTTGTGTACACCAGTTTTCAGCCTGTTGTATCTATAAGAAAAAAAGAAATATCAGTTGTTGAGGCTCTGAGCCGCGGTATTAACCCGGAAAACGGAGAAATCATAAGCCCGCAGCTCCTTATCAATGAAGCGCTCCGTTTCGGGCTCATGCTGGAAATGGACAGGCTGTTCAGAAAAAAAAGCTTTGAAGCATACTCAAAGTACACTGAGTTTAACAAGGATCACCTGCTATCAATCAATCTTGACAGCTCCGCTGTTTTCCAGGGATTCGGGTCAATGCATGTTCTTAAAACCACTGAAAATCTCAACATAGACCCATCATCAGTTATTATAGAAATTCTTGAATCAGATATTGAAGATTTTGACCTTCTTCTGAAATTTGTTAATGAGTATAAAAAGCACGGATTCATGATTGCCCTTGATGATTTCGGAACAGGTTTTTCAAACTGGAGCCGCATAATAAGGCTTAAACCTGATATTATAAAACTTGATAAATCAATAATAAGAGGCATAGACAGCGATTTTTTCAGGCAGGAGGCTGCAGGTTCACTTATACGCCTTGCCCACAATACAGGCTCCCTTGTAATAGCAGAAGGTGTGGAAACAGAAGGAGAGGCTCTTTCGTCCCTGGAGCTTGGAGCGGACTTTATACAGGGATTCTATTTTTCACGAGCAGTAGATCCTGGCTCAATTACTGATAATTTTCTCAATGATAAAATCTCGGCAACATCCCGAAAGTTTATTGATCTGAGAACAGGGCGGCGGAAAGCTGCCTTAGCAGAACAAAAACGCTTTCTGGTCATGTCAGATGAAATCATAAAAGACCTGGCAAGCAGTGAAAACTCTGATTTCAATGATACTCTAAAAAGCATTCCCCGGAAATTCCCTGACCTGGAATGTGTATATCTCCTGGATCAGGATGGCATACAGATCAGTGATACCATAGTCAGCCCCCTGCACAAAAGGAAAGAGCTCCCTAAAATTTTTCACCCTGATGAAAAATATACCGACCAGTCAAGCAAGGATTACTTTTTCAGCATATTCAACGGTACAGACCGGCATGTTTCCGAACCCTATATATCATCAGCAACAGGAAATAAGTGTATTACGTTTTCAAGATCATTTATAAATTCAAATGGCGAATTAAGAATACTCTGCATTGATCTGATGCAGAGTATTATAGGGAATCCTCTTATTTAAAGTTTTGCCGCAAGTACTGCAGCGCCAATAGCACCATTGATCTGAGCATTTTCACTTACCTCAACTTCAATTCCCAGCTTACGCTGCAGAGCAGTTACAACACCGATATTCTTAGCCACACCCCCTGTCATCATAAGAGGGGCTCTGACCCCTACCCTTTTCGCCAATGCAGAAACCCTTGAAGCAACAGAATCGTGAATCCCGGCAATAATATTCTCCCTTGATTCACCCCTGGAAATAAGAGACACCACCTCAGACTCGGCAAAAACAGTGCATATGCTGCTTATCTGAGAGGGGACCTTTGACTGAAGCGAAAGGGACCCGAAATTATCCAGCTCAACCTCCAGTGCATGAGCCATGACCTCAAGAAAACGCCCCGTACCTGCAGCGCATTTATCATTCATGGCAAAATCCTTAACCCGGCCATCCTCATCCACCACAATAGCTTTGCTGTCCTGACCACCCACATCAATAATCGATCTAATGCGTGGATCTGTAAAATGTGCACCGGCAGCGTGACAGCTGATTTCAGTTATCGCTTTATGGGCAAAGCTTATATTAGACCTTCCATAACCTGTTGCTATAATTTTATCAATATCATCTATCTTTATTTTAAGCTTTGCAAGAAGATCATCCATTGCCGATCTCCCTGCCTTTTCAGAGTTATAGCCTGTAAAAACAATTTCCGTGCCGAGAATCTCTCCGTCTTTTACTACTGCCACCTTGGTGGTAATTGAACCTATATCTATCCCTGCTGTGAGCATAATCCCCTCTGAACTACAATTTTTATCAGACTGCTGTTGTACCGCCGTCAACCACAATGGTCTGACCTGTAATAAAATCAGCCCCGGAAGAAGCTAGAAAGAGCGTCGGATGAACCACATCAAGAGGCTCGGCAATCCTGCCAAGAGGTATACCCTTAACCACATGCTGACTGATCTCATCATTGGACCAGAAGGGTTTGCTGAATTCAGTGCGCACCATTGCAGGAGCAACAGCATTAACATTAATATTAAAAAAAGCAAGCTCAGAGGCCAGTACTTTGGTCATCATCTCAATACCCGCTTTTGCGATTCCGTAAATTCCCATTCCGGGGGACGCCTTTCTCCCTGCAATAGAGGATATACTCACAATTTTACCGCTCTTCTGCGCTTTCATAATCTCCGCAGCTTTCCGTGAAACAAGAAATGTGCCTGTAAGGTTGGAATCAATTATCTTCTGCCACATTGAGGGCTCTGTTTCAGCAAGTGAAGGTGTAAAAAGATTCATCCCCACATTATTGATAAGCACATCAACCCTGCCGAACCGCTCCATTACCCCTTTAAAAAGGGCATCCACATCCTCATCTTTAGCAACATGAGCCTGAATTCCAAGAAGGTTGTCCCCTGCATTCAAAGCTGATGCTGCTGCATCAAGGGATTCTTTTTTACGGCCGCATATAACAACCTTTGCTTTCTCTTCCACCAGATAGCGGGCAATCTCAAGGCCGATCCCCCTGCTACCCCCTGTAACAACAACTACCTTATCTTTCAGATTATAATTTATTCTCATCAATTCCCCCTTTTATCTTTTATAAGTTCCATAAATGCGTCAATCCTTGTGGCAATCTGACTCTCGCTGAAGCTCCTCTCATCAGTCATATCCGCTTCAATAATAAGGGATGGAAGGCTCCTTTCCTTCATTATTATCTTCTGGATATCATATTGCCCCAGTGAATAGGGTTTGCAGC
>CAYYKZ010000079.1:0-938 GCA_964468455.1 uncultured Leptospirales bacterium
GTTTCTGGGAAAAAATGATTTTTTTACACTTTCTTTTTTTAGTGAAAAATACAGGAATGCCCTCAAGTTCTGCGGTTCTAAATCGGGGCGTGATTATAACAAGGCCAGGGAAACAGGATTAACAGCTTTCTCAACAGATAACAGCAGTGTTGGTTTTACCGAGGCGGAACTTATAATAGAGTGCAGAAAAATCTATTACCAGGATATTAATCCTGAAAATTTTCTTCATGATTCAATAAGCGGGAATTACCCTTCCTCGGATTATCACAGGGTATATACCGGCGAAATAATTAAAGTCTATAGTAAAGAGTAACAGGATAAAAAAATGAATGTTTATGCAAAATCGGACAATTGGGTCCCTAAATTAATAATTATAAATGTAGTTGTTTATTTTCTTCAGGGTTTTTTTGCGGAAAATATGGTGAACACCTCTATCCCCTACGGGCTGCAGGTTATTGAAAGGCAAATGCCTGTACTTACCTATTATCTGGGACTTACCCCTGCACTGGTTTTTGAAAAAGGGTATATATGGCAGGTATGCTCATATATGTTTCTTCACGGGGGCATGTTTCACATATTTCTAAATATGTATGCTTTACTCCTTTTCGGGTCTCATATTGAACACTTATGGGGATCAAAAAAGTTTCTTTATTATTATTTTTTTACAGGTGTGGGAGCTGGAGTTCTTATTCTTGTAATAAATATGGCATCCGGGGGGGCTGCTCCATATATTCCAACTATAGGTGCTTCCGGAGCGGTTTTCGGCCTTCTTTTAGCTTTTGGTGTACTTTTCCCGGATGTGGAAATACTTCTTTTTTTTATACTCCCGATTAAGGCCAAATTTCTTGTTATTCTTTATGGCGGGATTGAGTTTTATTCACTTATTACTATGGGCACAAACAGCAGTGTTTCCCATGTGGGTCACCTTGGAGGGCTTC
>CAYYKZ010000079.1:998-10165 GCA_964468455.1 uncultured Leptospirales bacterium
TTTGGTTTGATATTCTTTTTTATTATGAAACGCAGAGGAATAGAATTTAAGGCAAAGAAGATAAGGGCCAGGATGAGCAAAGAGGTGAGAGAACGGGATGCACAGCTTTCTATGGCGGACAGCTCCAGGGATGGTATTTTAAAACTGGTTGTTAAGCTTAAGGAAAAGGGATCCGATGCTCTTACTGATGATGAATATCAGGTACTTAAACATGCCGCTATTCTTGCTGATAATAGTGACGAGCTTTGTGATGAAGCGGACTTTGACATAGAGGACAGGCATTGTCTTGACTGCAGGGATATTGATGCCTGCATTGCCAGGGAAATAAAGAGGTATTTATGATCCCTGTTAAAATAACAGTAAAAAAGGGAGCGATTGCCCCTGAGTATATCAGCAGCGGGGCTGCAGGTGCTGATTTATCAGCTGCTCTTGATGAATCAGTAATAATTAATCCTGGTGAAACTCTTCTTGTGCCTACAGGTATTTTTATTTCAATTCCTCCAGGATATGAAGCTCAGATAAGGCCGCGAAGCGGACTGGCACTAAAGCATGGTATAACTTTTCTTAATTCACCCGGCACAATTGATTCCGATTACAGGGGTGAAGTTAAAATAATAATGACCAACCTGGGAAAGGAGCCTTTTACAATTGAAAACGGGATGAGAATAGGGCAGATGGTTTTTTCAAAAGTATACAGAGGGGAATTTATAATAGTAGATGAACTGGATGAGACAGACAGAAATGAAGGAGGATTCGGTCATACCGGAATATGAAAAACAGTAAAATAAAAAACAGCGACAAAGTAAACATTATACCCCTGGGCGGACTGGGTGCCATCGGGAAAAATATTACACTTTTTAAACAGGGTGATGATATTATAGTTGTAGACTGCGGCATAATGTTTCCCAGGGAGGAAATGCCGGGTATAGATTATATTATACCTGATATGTCATACATTCGCAAAAACAAAAGCAAAATAAAGGCTATTGTGGTTACTCATGGCCATGAGGATCATATAGGTGCAATTTCCTTTCTTTTACAGGAGGTTCATGTCCCTATTTATGCGACAAAACTAACAGTGGGACTTATAAGGAGCAGGCTTGAGGAAAGATCTCCAGGTTATGTCCCTGATTTCCGTGAAGTTGAACCGCGTCAGGTAGAAGAAATAGCATCCTTTACAATAGAATTTATAAGGGTTAATCATTCGATCGTCGGAGGTGTGGGCCTTGCCATTGAAACAAGGGCAGGGACTATTATTCATACCGGGGATTTTAAAATAGATTTTTCTCCCATGGATGGCGAAGTAACTGATATTTACAGATTTGCTCATTATGGAGAGAAAGGAGTTCTTCTTCTTATGTCAGACAGCACCAATGCTGAAAGAGAAGGATTTACCAGGTCTGAATCCATGGTATCTGAAAGGCTTTCCGATATTTTTTCTGAAGCTAACGGCAGAATTATAATAGCCTCATTTGCCTCAAACATTCAGAGGATACAGCAGATTTTTGATACTGCATTTAAGTATAACAGGAAAGTTGTAATTTCCGGACTCACCATGATAAAGAATATTGAAATAGCAAGGGAGCTGGGTTTTCTCAATGTCAGGGATGACCTTATGATAGGGATTGATGACGCAGGGAAGCTCCCGCCGAAAAAAATTGTAATTATCGGAACAGGAACTCAGGGAGAGCCAATGTCAGCCCTTTCAAGAATGGCATTTGGAAGTCACAGGAATTTTATAGTAGGAGCCGGTGATACTGTAGTTATTACAGCATCAGTTATTCCCGGTAATGAAAGGATGGTTAATAATATTGTAAACGCACTTATGGAGATTGGTGCACATGTATATTATGACAAGGAACAGGAAATCCATGTTTCAGGGCATGGATCATCCAAAGAGCTTAAACTAATGATTTCAATAACCAAACCGAAGTTTTTTATGCCTATACATGGTGAATATAAGCATCTTAAAAGACATGCGGAAATTGCTGAAAGCCTTAAAATAAAGCCATCCAGAATCATTATAGCTAAAAATGGAGATGTACTTGAGCTTACTTCAAAATCATTTAAACGTACTGAAAAGCTTCCGTTGTCAGTTATATATGTGGACGGGGGTGAAACAGGTGATGTGGCAAGCAGCTTTATAAAAGACAGGTCAATAATGTCAACTGACGGTGTAATTTTTATAAATGCCGCAGTATCACAGGGTATGCTTATCAGTAAGCCTGAAATTGTTGATAAGGGCTTCATGAGCAGTGAAAACAGCAAAACAAGGAATATCATAGCAAGAGATGTGGAAAACCGTCTTAAAAAGCTTCTGGCAGAAGGCAATGATATTGAAAAAATTGAAGAATCACTCACAAAAGGGATTAAAGGGTTTATCTACAAAATCAGCAGAAGAAACCCTATTATTACAGTTAAAATAATAGAGGTATAAAATGCTGCATCTTTGCGCTGCTTTAATAATACTGGCATTTTTTCAGGGTGTTGCCGAGTTTCTGCCTATATCTTCTTCAGGACATCTGGTTATTCTTGGTGAAATACCATTTATAAGAAACTCACTGGCTTCTACAGGGGATGACATGAATATGCTTATAAATGTGAGCCTTCATGTCGCCACACTTATAGCAATAATTATATATCTGCGTAAAGATATCTGGAGAATTGTATCCGGTTTTCTTTCACAGGCTTTTGACCGAAATTTTTCAGGGAATGAGTTTAAAACAGGTATTTTTGTATTAACAGCATCTGTGCCTGCAGGAGTACTTGGCTTATTGTTTCATGAATATTTTGAAAAGCTTTTCAACGCACCCATACTGGTCTATATATTCCTTATAATTAATGGAATAATACTGATAACTGCTAATAAAATACCTTCAAAGAACCGAAAAATAGAAGAGGCGGGTGTTGCAAGGTCTTTGATAATAGGTTTTTGTCAGGCACTTGCAATGATACCCGGGATATCAAGGGCAGGAATGACTATTGCTGGCGGAATTGCAAATGGTCTTGAGCCTGTTGAAGCGGCTCGTTTTTCCTTCCTTATGGCTATTCCTGTTATTGCTGGTGCAGGACTTCTTGAAGGAGTCAATACTGCAGGAAAAAACTATCCGCCTGAAAGCATGGCTGCTGTTGGAATAGGAATGGCCGTTGCTGTTCTTGTTGCACTTGCAGCAATAAAGGTTCTCTTCTGGGTTGTAAAAAAAGTGAGGCTTGATGTATTCGGATACTATACAATAGGTATAGGTATTACAGGCCTTCTGATTACATATGTATTTTAGGAAACCTGCAGAGAACCTTAATTAACCTGATTTTTGCCATGGAGGGTGAGGGTGTTTAAGGAGAAACAGAGCAGGGAAATTGCCGGTGTTATTCTGCTTCTATGCGGGTTTATTTTCCTTTTGAGTATTGCCACCTTTGATGCAGCTGATCAGAGAGCCCTTTCTTTGAACAGGCCGGTAAATAATTTAATAGGTCCTGCCGGGGCTTTAATTGCTCATATTTTCAGATCAGCCTTTGGAATATCCTCCTTTATTATCCCGGCAATGTTTTTTCTGGCCGGATGGTCACAGATAAAATCAGGTACAGTAGTTCCCGTTTCAGATAAGATACTGGCGCTTTTTTTTCTTCTTATAACTTTTGCTTCTTTCTGTGCTGCAGGGGCATCTGACATATATCATAACAATGGCGGGTTTATTGGTTTTTATATATACGGTATTTTGCGTTCCCTTTCCGGTATTGTCGGCGCATATATTATTATAGTTATACTTAACATCATTGGTCTGATTCTGCTTGGCACTTTTTCTGTTGCCGCACTTCTTGAAATGAAAAAAGAGAATAATAATATGAGTAAAGGTATTGAAAATTTTTTAAGATGGATATCTGTAAAAAAGTATCAGGAGCAGGTACCGCTTAACAATATTGACAGACTTTATAACAGTAAAGGTAAACTCCCCTGGGTAGTAAAAAAGAAAGTTCTTGTTTCGAGCCAGGACAGTATAAAAGGATCACGGGATGATGTTAAATATCTGGCACTTAACGTTCCTGAGGCTGTGAAGGAGAATATTTTTAATGGAGATTTCTCTGAAAAAAAGATATATCCTGAAAGTTTATATAGTGCAGAAAATGATGATAGTGAATTTGAACCAGGATTTACTGATGATGACTTTGATCAGTTTGACGAATATGATGGCCTTGAAAGCGGTGCATCAGGTGAAAATGATAATACCCTGTCATCAGAGGAGTATTTTCCGGAAGAGCATGAATTTAAAAAGAATCGGATATTCAGCATAGATGATGCGGAATGCGCGGAACCTGACACTGAAAAAACTGTAAAAGCAGCCACTGTGTCCCTGAAAGAGGAGGTTGCTGAGAAGAAAATTTCTGCTGATTCAGAAAGTGAAATTACTCCCCCTGACCTTGGGGAAGACGCTGTTTTTCAGGAACTGAAAATTAACCAGGATTATATTATACCCACTTCTTTTCTTCATAATTCCGCACCTGTTGACTCTGAAGCCTGGGAAAGTGAAATCAAACGAAATTCTCAGCTTCTTATAAGAACACTTGCTGACTTTGGAATCGAGGCAAAAGTAATTAATGTTAACAGAGGCCCTGTTATTACCCTTTATGAAATGCAGATAGCTGCTGGAATTAAAATAAACAGGGTTGTGGGACTTTCAGATGATATTGCAATGGCTCTTGCTGCATACAGAGTACGGATAGTTGCGCCTATTCCGGGTAAATCTGCTATTGGTATTGAAATACCGAATAAAAAGAGAGAGATGGTAACTCTGGGCGATATTATAAAGTCCAGGTCTTACAGTGAGCAGAAAGGGAGCCTCAAGGTTGGTTTAGGTAAGGATATTCTTGGTATACCTGTAAATCTGGATCTTAAAAAACAGCCCCATCTTCTCATTGCAGGTGCAACCGGTTCCGGTAAATCTGTGTGCGTGAATTCAATAATAACCAGTATTATATATAACTACGACCCGAATTATGTGCGCTTTGTTCTGGTTGATCCGAAAATGGTTGAACTGCAGCTTTATGACGGCATGCCTCATCTTTTGACACCAGTTATTACAGAGCCCCACATGGCTCCGGGAGTGTTGAAATGGTCTATTTTTGAAATGGACAGAAGATACAGGCTTCTCGCTGCAATGAATACAAGGGATATAGTAACATATAATGAAAAAATAGATAAAAGCAATGTAAAGGGGGAGAAGCTCCCCTTTATCATAATAATAATAGATGAGCTCGCTGACCTTATGATGGTTGCATCAAAGGAGATTGAAGGCTATATCACAAGGATTGCGCAGAAAGCAAGAGCTGTGGGAATTCACCTTGTACTTGCAACACAGAGGCCTTCTGTTGATGTTATTACAGGTATTATTAAAGCGAATTTCCCTGCCCGGATTGCATTTCAGGTTGCACAGAAAACGGATTCAAGAACTATAATTGATCAGAATGGAGCAGAAAAGCTTCTTGGAAAAGGAGATATGCTTTATCAGTCCCCTTTAAGTTCATACCCTGTAAGGATTCAGGGAGCATTTATATCTGAAGATGAAATTGTTGATATTGTCAGGCATCTGCGTACATTGGGCAAGCCTCAGTATATTGATATTGATGAATTTATTTTTACTGATGAAGAGGGTGAGCTGAGTGAGGAGGAGGATGAGCTTTTTGTTGAGGCTCTTAAGATTGTGGAGGATACAAGAAAAGCATCTGCATCTTATCTCCAGAGAAGGCTGAGCATAGGGTATAACAGGGCTGCAAGGATGATCGAACGTATGGAGGATATGGGTTACATAGGACCGCAGCAGGGGAGTAAGCCGAGGGATGTGTTTATTTAAGTTTTTTTCGCGCGTAAACCTCTATTGTATCTGAAAAAGAAGTAATCCTGGTAAATCTTCTGTATAATGGCTCAAAAAGTCTGTAAAGCATTGCTTCTTTTCTCAGTACTCTCTCAGGATGATAGCCGCATCTGTTAATCTCCAGAGTTTCAAACCCCGCATAATTAAGCATTTTTTTTACAGAACCGGGGCTCACATCAATTTTGTGGTCTATCGGTCTTGTTTTTTTCCACTGATCCTTGCTGAAATAAAAAAGGGGACCGAACCATGAGGGGAGCGCCATTGCCAGAATCCCTCCATCATGCAGAAGGTTGTTTATTTTTTTCAGATAAGATAAGGGGTCCGGTGAATGCTCCAGAAAAAACCAGGCTGTAATAATGTTGAACTTCCCATCTGTTTCTGCCTGGTCAAAGGGGACATTTATTACATTAATTTTAAAGTTTTCACTGCAATATGATGAAGCAAAAGATGATATTTCAATTCCTGTAAGATTTTGAATTCCCCTGTCCTGTGCAGCTTTGAGAAAAAAACCTGCAGCACTTCCTATGTCGAGTATTGATAGTTCCGGCTTTAATTCAATATGTTTAAATATTTTATTCAGTCTCGAACACGATAGAGAGTAGATATTGTCAAAATCTTCAATATAGGTTTTCCCATATTGGGAGGCATATTCTTCAATGAAGTAATTTTCGGAATATGAAAGGGGGGACCAGGCTGTGTTGTAAATTACTCCGCATTTGCGGCAGTGAAGAATTGTTTCTGTAATAGCATTAAATCCCCGCCCTTTACATACAGGGCAGGGTTCGTTAATGGCATCCATACTATTGCTTTTTCTTTTTAGCAGGTTCTACAACAACCGGTACACCTCTGATTTTGGCCTGATCAAATGAATGAAGGACCATCTCCGCATATTGTTCAGGAACCTCAAAAAAAGCGTATGTGGAATGGACATCGATTTTGCCGATAAGCTTGCCGTCAATTCCGGATCTTTTTACTATTTCTCGAATAAGATCACCGGGTGCAATATTCTGACTTTTGCCGATATTAATAAAGAGTCTTGCCCGGCCGTCCTTGATGTCTTCAAAGATTATTTTCCCTGATTCTGATTTATTGATTAATGCGGCTGAATCAAGGTTGAGGCGGGAAATGTTTCCCAGGTGTTCTTTAAGCAGTGCTGCGGCTATTCTTTTGGTACCGCCGAAAAAGGGGAGCTGCTTCTTAAGAACTTTTAAAAGCTTCAAATAATCGTCAAGGTCTTCTGAAAGGGCGCTTTCCAGAATTTTTTCAATCTTCTTTTCCTTGTTCATTAAATCCTCACAAAGGGAAGGGTAATGTGCTGGATAAATCATTCAGCAGAATTTTTTATTATATTAACAATGAAATAAAGTATTAATTAAAATAGCAAGTAATTTTCGTATAGACTGATCAGTATTTATTCCTTAAGTATATCAGACAGAATGGTAATCTAATGTGGCCATTCCCGAATGGCAGCATAAGTATAAAAAATTTTATTTGAATCAGGGGCAATATGTTTAGAATTGCTGATGTTTATTTAAGCAGAACATTATTAATAAATGTTAAAAATTATAAACTACTTATCATAATTCGTTTTTTATTGTTTTGACATTACAGGTGCATCAGGTTTTTATTATTGAAATGAGGTGCAGGAACATGAATAAAATCCTTGTCTGTGCAGTAGTTATTTTATCAGTGCAGAGTGTTAATCTACATGCGGGGTTTGTTCCCTGGCAGAAAAAAGTAAACGTGGCAGATGAAAATATGGGAATATATAGCCGCAGCGGGAACAGGGATGGCTCTGTTTTAAATGGTTTCCAGGGCGGGGCATATCTGCTTGTGCGTTTTTTCCAGTTGGTAATTTCTCCCCAGGACGGGCCAAACTGCAGGCATACTCCTGTGTGCAGTTCTTATGCCAGGGGTGCAGTTGAAAAACATGGAGCTTTTATAGGGTCTCTCCTCGCAGGGGACAGGCTATTAAGGTGTAATCCCTTTTACTATCTTGATAAAGATCCTGTACCTGAAGAGGTTTTCGGGGAGTGAAAAGAACTTTTTATGTTATATTAATAATCTTATACAGCTTCGGTTCAGTATGGGCAGAGGGAAATTCCTTTGTTGAGAAGCAGAAAGCATTTGCCAGGGAGCTTTATCTCAAAGGAAGATATTTCGATTATATAGCTGAGGCGGAGAGACTCAGGCTTTTTTATAATGATGCAGCCCTGGATTACTGCATTTATTCTGCCTATTATCATGGAGGGCAGTATAATACCATAGTTAAGAATTATAAATATTACTTAGAGACTGATAATCTGAAGCTTCCGGCTGCTCTGCTTGTTTCCGGTTCATATGCGGCACTGAAAAAATACAATGAAAGCTGCAGAATATTAGATAATTTTTCGTATGATGATATAGATAATGATTTGAAATTGAGCCTTTTTGCCGGCCGTATTGAGCCTCTTTTATATAAAGATGATATAGATTCAATTAAGCATGAAATTTCTACAGCCTCTCCATTTTTAAAAGATGATAATAATTTTACATTGATGAGCAGGGCACTTTTAGCAAGAGACAATATCCGGACAGTCTCTGCACCAGGAGCTGCGGCAATGTCTGCATTAATTCCCGGTTCAGGGCAGATCTATTCAGGAGGTATTTATGAAGGGGTTCTGTCATTTCTGGCAGTAGCATCCACCCTGGCAGGAGGGTTATACCTTAAAAAGAATGGCGAAAAAAACAGTTCCTACACGGTCTTTTTCTTTTCAGGACTTTTTTATACCGGAAATATCTACGGAGCATATAATTCAGCATCACGTTTTAATGACAGGGCGTTAAATGGCTGGAGAAGCAGAGTGGGCACAGGCATGGAACCTTTTAACCCTGACAAGTATTGTATCGTGGAGTAGTTTTAATAATGAGATTTATTGTATCAGTTTTTCTGTTTTTTATACCTGCAATGATTTATGCTGCAGGGAATCATTTAATTGATACAGCATCAGTTTATATGGAAAGAGGGGAATATTATAATGCTATTACAGAAACAATGAGGTATCGTTATCTGTATCCCTCAGGTGAAAGATATGGTGAAAGTCTTATTATTTCAGGAACAGCTTATTATAAAGGGGGAGCTCCAGGTGAAGCGATAAATATGTTCCAGGAAAGTTTCAGGTATTCTCCTGATTCCTTTCATGGCCAGCAGGGTCTTTACTACCTTGGCATGGTAAGACTTGTAAGCGGGTCTACTTCATTTGCTCTTAATAATTTTCAGGAATATAATTATATTTATAGAAATGGTTATTTTTATGAAGA
>CAYYKZ010000080.1:0-10087 GCA_964468455.1 uncultured Leptospirales bacterium
AAAAAGGAGTGCAAGATTATAGTTTTCCCTTCGCTTTTTTCTTATCACCATCTGCCCTGCGGAGGAAAGAAAGCACATAAATACAGAAAAATAGATAATTTTTTCAGCTGCATATACAATCATTTAATTACTGCCGGTGAAAGGGATATCAGCATGATAACATAAAGCCGTTCCAGCCTTCAAGCACTTTATGTTTTAGAATTTTCAAACCGGTTTTATCAATTAAATTTATCATTTCATCCGTCCACTTAATTCCTATGCCGCTTACAATCAGGCGTCCATCACATGCAAGCCCTGAACTCATTTTTTCCAGATTATCCTCAATTACAGTGGTTAATAAATTAGCTGTTATTATATCATATTTCCTGGTAAAATTATATGTATAAATATCATCCTGGAAAGGTATCCTGTCAAAAATCCCGTTCAGCTCCATATTTTTCCGGGCTTTTAAAACAGAAACCCTGTAAAAATCAAAGAAATCGATATCCTCAATCCCAAGCAATGCTGCTTCTATAGACAGTATCCCTGAACCTGTGCCTATATCAAGCATTGACAGATTTTTTTTTGATGAATCGGGAAAACTGTTTATAACATCCTCAAGCATAGAGGCGCACAGTTTAGTTGTTGCATGGCATCCGTCTCCAAAAGAACCCACCGGATCCAGAATTATTACATAGGGAAAGTCATCAACAGTATTTAACATCTCAGGAGACTTTACAAAAAAATTATCAGTGAGCTTCGCCCCGGTGTAATCATCAGCCCATTTATTATTAAGAGCTTCAAGATCAATAGGATTTATACTCTCTAAATATTTTTCATCAATTATGCCTGAGGTTTTATTGCTGTGGGAGTAAATATTAATAAAGATGGAACCATCTGCCACCTCAACTGAAAACTGCACAGAAGATTCACCTGCCAGGCTTTCAGTTATAGCATCCTCTTCTGATGCCGGGATTCTGTATTTAAGCAGATACATATTTGACATTAAAAAATATATCGCAGACCTATTGCAAATGATCCTGCCGGGCCGGCAAATTTTACGAGTCTTATTCCACCGCCAGCCTCAACAAAAAAATTAATAGGTATCTCCTCAAAAGAATACTCCAGTCTCACTGTGGCAAGTGCGTCAAACCTGTATTTTTTGCCAAAATGATTATAAAAAGCCGGCCCTATTGAAAGAGGGAATTGTTCTCCGGATATATCAATATTGGCTACAGTAAAAAGTCCGCTTCCGCCGAAAGTAAAATCATGATAATTTGAACCTGCCAGGCCGTTAAGTTCAAAAAAATTAGAAAAGCTGTATCCTGCTGTAATTCCCAAAGGATACCCCAGAGAGAGACCGGCCTTCAGCCTGTCATCCTCCCTTTGATTATCAAATTTAATGGTTTTTATCTCTCTATCTTCAGCAAGGCTTGTTAATACCTGAGAACTTCCGGCAGCAGAAAACAATATTATAAAAATTAAGATGCAATATGTTTTTTTTAACATGACAAAACCTGAAATTGATTTTAAACACCACACGGCTTTTCAAGAATATTGTCAAGTAAAGTAAAAAGAAGATTTATATCTACAGGTTTTGACAGATATTCATCAAATCCTTCGTCCAGATATCTTGTTCTGTCCCCTGCCATGGCATGGGCAGTTAAAGCCACCACAGGAAGATTTGGCCTTATCTCCTTAAGCATACTCATAGCGGTTATTCCATTCATAACCGGCATCTGAATATCCATAAGCACAAGATCGATATTTTCATTATCACATACCACCTTCAGGGCCTCTTTCCCGTTGTAGGCTGATATTATATTATAACCCCGCAAATCAAGTACAGCTTTGATAAAATCATGAATATGCCATATATCATCAGCAACAAGAACCGTTTTACCGGTAGAGTATCCTTTAAAACCTGGCGAAAGATTCGATTTTTCACTGTTCTGCAGAAAAGATTTTACAAGTGGAATTTTAAGAATAAACCTTGATCCCCTGTTTAATTCTGAATATACATGAATATCACCACTCATTAAAAGAGCCAGTTTTTTTGATATGGCAAGACCAAGTCCTGTTCCACCATAATTCCTTGTATAGGAATTGTCTCCCTGCCTGAATCTTTCAAATATGGCTGTCATATTTTCTTCAGGTATTCCAATACCTGTATCATCAACAAAAAAAGAAATGTATTTATCTTCGATTTCACATCCTGATGTTATTTTTCCTTCAGATGTAAACTTTACTGCATTTGCAAGGAGGTTAGTCATAATCTGCATAAGCCTTATTTCATCTGCGACAAAACGGATATTGCACGCAGGGTAAATGACTCCGGTTTCAATTCCGCTTTTCCCGCTCTGGTGCACAAGGTCATCAAGCAGCACAGATAATTCTTTCAGAAACTGAAAAACATTAATTTCTGAATACTCAAGCTCTATTTTCCCGTTTTCAATTTTAGACAGATCAAGAATATCAGAAACAATATGAATAAGCTGGTCAGAGTTTGTTTTTATGATATCGCAATACCTGTCTCTTGTTTCCCTGTCAACCCCTCCCCTTTTAAGCAGCCTGGAAAATCCGGCTACTGCGTTTAAAGGAGTCCGGATTTCATGCGACATGTTGGCAAGGAAGGCTGTTTTAAGCCTGTCACTCTCTTCTGCTTTAAGTTTAGCCTGCAGAAGTTCATCCTGTGCATTTTTATTATCAGTAATATCCCTGTTAAAACCGAGCATTCTCAAAGGCATTCCTGAACCGTCCCGTTCAACAATACGACCGAAAGAGTGCACCCATTTACGCTTACCGCTATTATTCAGCTTAAACTCATGCATAAAAAAGGGAACATTCCCTTTCAGATGCTCATCAAGATTCCGGTTGAATCTGTTCCTGTCTCCGGGATGGATGAGTTCAATAATATCAGAAATTTTGGCAACAGTGCCATTATCTGTTAGTTCCATAACCTCACAATACAGATAATTAAATTTGACCTCACCTTTCAAAATGTTCCAATCCCAAAGGCCAAGACTTGCCGATTCAATAGCTGTCTCAAGAGTTTCACTGTATCGTTTTATTTCCTGTTCCCAGGTTTTTCTTTGAGTAATATCCCGTATAATAATAATAACCTTTTCTCTACCATCTGATTTAAAAAAAGTAACGCTCCCTTCAACCCAGAATTCATTACCGTTTTTTTTACGATGTAGTCTTTCAGCTTTATATGAGACCCGGTTTTTAAAGGCCAAAGCAGTTTCTTCAGGCTCAGCGCTGATCACAGAGGGATCCATGGAATAAAATTCAACCGGGGTGTAGCCGTATAATTCAACTGCAGCGGAATTGACAAGATCAAATTTCATATTTTCATAATCAACAAGAAATGCGGCATCTCCAATATTTTCAAAAAAACATTGGAATAATCCGCTGTTTTCCGCCTCACTACTTTCATTTAAATAGTGTTCATCGCTTTTAAATAATTCAGCTAAAAAAAAGGGGGAACTAAAATCATGATCCATCATTTTAATTTTTCTCTGCCTGGCACAGTAAATTTAATATCACTTAAAACCGTAGTATATATTCAATTTAATAATAGAAAAATAATAATCAAAAAAGATTTAGCGAGCCTGCAATTTTTTTCATTAAATAATATTACCTGAGCACAACAGCATATAACACCATTTCATAAAAAAACCGGCTTTTAAAAATAATAATCCTGTTCTCTTATCAGCAATAGTGTAATATAAAAAGTTTGACAATTAATAACGGTGCCGGTAAATTACTACTCTCTCTCATAAAAAATCTTAATAATTATAAAATTTTAATTTAAAAAATCCGGAGGAACCATGGAACCTTTATTAGAATCAAAGAGGGACTGGGAAAAAGAATTTGAACAGTACCTGCAGGAAAATAAAACACTTGCATACATGATGCTTAAGAAGGCTGAAAAATTTAAAGGGAATTTTGCCCTGACTCAAAAAAATAAAAATGATGAATGGGAATCCATTACCTGGGATGAATTCGGGACTAAAATTAAAGCCATTGCCAAGGTATTAATTTCCATGGATCTTAAACCGGGTGAAATGTGCGCAATATTTTCTCAAAACAGGGCGGAATGGGCTATTGCAGACCTTGGTATTCTTTCAACAAGGGCTGTTTCAGTGCCGGTCTATGCTACAAACTCGAAAGAAGAGGCTGAATATATAGTAAATGACGCGGAAGTTAAAATTATTTTTACAGGCGATCAGGAACAGTATGATAAGGCTGCTGAAATAATCAAAAACAATAAATATTTAAAGCAGATTGTTGCTTTTGACAAAGAGACAAAAATAGACTCTACACACAGCCTCTACCTTGATGATCTTATTGCAAAGGGGATGTCACTTTCAAATGACAGCGAATTCAACGATCGTCTGGAAAATGTAAATCCAGATGATATTCTTACTCTTATTTATACATCAGGAACTACTGGTAAACCAAAAGGTGCAATTCACACTCACCGAAGTTTCATGAACGGTATTTTTCCTTCATACATGCGCTTCCCTGAAGTAGGTCCGGAAACTGTTTCACTTGCTATTCTTCCATTATCTCACGTTTTCGAAAGGATGTGGTCTTACGGATGTATGACAGCAGGAGTACGCATAGCCTACTGCCCGGATCCCAAACAATTCATTGATGTAATGGCTGCAATTAAACCTCATTGCATGACAAGCGTTCCCAGAATATGGGAAAAGGTCTACGGCACAATCCATGAAGGACTTAAAACAGCTCCTCCAATCAAGAAAAAGCTTTTCGCATGGGCAACAAAGGTTGGTATTGAAGAATACAGGAAAAAAGTCCATACCGGTAAAGGACAAAGCGGATTTAAATATAAACTTGCTGACAAAATTATTTTCAGCAAAGTACGCGCAAAACTTGGAACAGAAAACTGTAATGTTTATCACATAGGCGGAGCTGCATTTGCTCCTGATATCAATGAATTTTTTCAGGCATTTGGTATCAATATAATTCAGGGTTACGGACTTACCGAATTCTTCCCTGTCTGTGTAGGATACCGCGATACCGGGAAACCGGCAGATTGCGGGCCTGTTATACCAAGGGTCGATGTACGTATTTCTGATGAGGGTGAAATTCAGCTTAAAGGCGGCATGTGCCTAAAGGGTTACTATAAAAATGAAGATGCCACTAAAGCATGCTTTACCAGTGACGGATGGTTTAAAACCCAGGATGTTGGAGAACTGCATTTTGAGGAAAAACATGGAGATCCTCTTACTTACATAAAAATCACTGACAGAATAAAAGACCTTATAATAACAGCCGGAGGAAAAAATATTTCCCCGCACCAGATTCAAGTTTTACTTGGCGATGAACTTTTTGTTGAACAGTTTGTTACAATCGGAGAAGGGAGAAAATACATATCTGCCCTTATTGTTCCCAACTTTGCTATACTTGAAGAATATTGCGAAAAGAACAATATTGACTTCTCTTCGCGAGAGGATCTTGTAAAAAATCCTGAGATAATAAAACTCTATGAGACTATTATTGCTAAAAGAACAGAATCTTTAGGACAGGTTGAAAAAATTAAAAAATTTACACTCCTTACTCAGGAACTTACCCAGGAAGGTGGAGAGCTTACACCTACAATGAAACTCAAAAGAAAAGCTATTGAAGCAAAATATAAAAATGAAATAGACCGCATGTACCAGGAATAAAAAAACTCTTAAAGTTTTCCTCCATATTACTTATGGAGGAAAACTTTACAGATAAGAACTTCGAATATCAATATTGCTCAACAGTCACACCTTTTTCCCAGAATAAACACTATCATCAACTAATACAGCTACAAAGTCCGCCTGCCACAGATATTCCGAGTCTTTTTTTTAGCCTAAATACCTTGACAACAGAAAGTGCGGCGCAACAATTGTATTAAAATTGAAATAAATACCCGGAGCACTTAAAAAATGAAACTCGACTTTATTATCCCCAGAGAAAATGTAATAAATATTACCTCAACTGAAAAACAGCCCGCTTTAAAAGAACTGACAAATGGACTTGAAAACCTTGGTCTGATTGAAAATACAAACAGATATTACGCCCAGATAATGCACAGAGAATCTCTTGAAAATACCGGTATAGGAAACGGGGTAGCTATTCCTCACGCAAGAACCGAATCGGTTCAGGGTTTCCAGTCTATAATAGGTGTCTGTGAAAACCCGATTGATTATCAATCCTTTGACGGCAAACCTGTTAAATACATAATATTAAGCCTCTTTCCAACTTCCATGAGCACCCGATACCTTTACCTTATTGGAATGATTGCCCGGATTTTCAACAATAAAGAAAATGCATCTTTTTTCAACAGCAATCCCGAAGCCGAAGCCCTTTTTGACTACCTGAATGAACAGTCTAATCTCTTTTATAATTCTATTTCATCTGAAATGCAGAAAAATGATAAAAGCAGCCATGATCTTGCGGGAGTACCATCTTCAGACCTTGATATTCTTATAAGGCTGGACAGACTCTATAATCTTTACGACGAAATGGGAAAACCTGAATCACTAAAAGCCAAGATCGAAGAACTAAAAAAGCTTATTGAATACAGGTCTCTTGCCTATTACGAAAAAATGAGAAATAAAAAGTCCAACCCCTTTTCAATAGTTGAAAAGAACACATGTACAGGATGTAACATGGGAATTCCGCCAATAAACATCCAGGAGTTACAGGCCAGAGATAAAATTCAGATATGCGCATACTGCGGCAGATTTTTAATACTAATTTAATTACATCATTTAAATAAACAAATCCTGTATTCTTTATCCGGTCACAAAAAAAGCCCGCTTTCGCGGGCTCTTCTATTTTATTTAAAAAAATAATTTATTTCTTCTTGGTAAAAGCTTCCATCAGATCAATAGGAATAGGGAAAAGTGTTGTTGAATTATTTTCACTTGCCACCTCTCTTAATGTCTGAAGATATCTAAGCTGTAAAGCTATAGGATGAACTTCCATTAATGCTGCTGCATCAACCATTTTAGCTGCTGCCTGAAATTCACCTTCAGCGCCTATCACCTTAGCTCTTCTTTCTCTTTCCGCTTCAGCCTGCTTAGCCATTGCTCTCTGCATTTCCTGCGGTAAATCAACGTGCTTAACTTCAACAGCAGAAACTTTAATACCCCATGCATCTGTCTGCTGGTCAAGGATTGTCTGCAGTTCAGAGTTTATGTGATCCCTGTTGCTGAGAAGATCATCAAGCTCAAACTGACCAAGTATACTTCTCAGTGTGGTCTGTGCAAGCTGTGATGTGGCATAGAGAAAATCGTCAACTTCTGTAATAGCCTGATTCGGCTCAACCACTCTGAAATAAACAACAGCATTCACCTTAACCGAAACATTATCCTTGGTGATAATATCCTGCGGAGGCACATCCATTGCCACCAGACGAAGATTAACCCTTACGAATTTATCTATAAAGGGAATTACAATGATTAAACCAGGACCTTTAGGACCTTTAGGCGGTGCTAATAAACGCCCGAGTCTGAATATTACCGCCCTTTCATATTCTTTAATTACCTTAACTGCAGGTATAAGAATCAATAGAATCAGAAAAATCAGCGTTGGAATAAAACCTAAATCACCAAACATTTAAAACCTCCATTTATTATTGTCTTTATTATGTTATGCTTTTAACCCTGAGAACCATACCAGTTGTATTTTCAACAACTGTAACCTTATTTCCTTTAAGAATTTTTTCATCTGAAACCGCACTCCATATTTCTCCATGCACCCTTATTTTACCTTCATTACGTTCATAGAAATCAACAAGAGCAACTCCCTGTGAATCTATGAGTCCATCCAGGCCGGTTGTCACTTTTGTTTTGTGCACATCGATAATTGCACGTAATACAATAAAAACAAAAGCCATTACAACCAGAACAAGTACTATTATCGTAGACCAGGGCAATCCCCCTCCCGGAAGAGGAGAATCAAAAAGAATTGTTGCACCAAAAATAAAAGACACAATACCCCCTATAGTAAGCAAACCGTAACTTACAAACTGAAGTTCAAGTACAAAAAGAATAAAGGCTAAAACAATGAGAAGCAGGCCAAGACCATTAATAGGAATAATCCTTATCCCGAGAAGAAATAATATCAGCGCAACAGAGCCTATAGCCCCTGGAAAAATCATACCGGGATTTTTAAACTCCATGCCTATACCTGCTATGGCAATAAGAAAAAGGAGAAGAATAACCTGAGGATCAGCAAATTTATTTACCATCGACTGTTTCCAGTTCATTTCATACTTCACAGCAATTGCGCCATCAGTTTTAAACGTAAAAGGAGTACCATTTAAATCAATTTTCCTGTTATGCAGCTGCTTAAGAAGATCACTCATATCTTCGGCAATAATATCGATTACTCCCAGCTTATGAGCCTCAAGATAACTGCTTGAAATAGCCTTATTAACAGCATCAACAGCCCAGTTTACATTACGGCCCCTTTTCTGAGCCAGGCTTCTGGCATATGCAATAGTATCATTAAGAACCTTTTTCTCCATAACACCTTCAGGCCCGCCCTGCTCGTCTTTTTTCATAAAATCAAGCATGGGACTTACCGGATGCATGGCTCCTATTTCTGTCCCGGGAGACATTGCAGCTATATGGGAAGAAAGCATTATAAATCCCCCTGCAGAAGCAGCCTGAGCTCCCTTAGGATAGGTATAGACAACCACAGGTATTTTTGATGTAAGAATGGATTTGATAATTTCTCTCATAGAATCCATCAGACCGCCCGGGGTGTCCATCTGAAGTATAACGAAACTGCTCCCTTCTTCAGCAGCCAGTTCAATCGATTCTACAATATATTCCGCAACAATTGGATTCACAGATCCATTCAATTTAACCACACCATACCTGCTTTCAGCAAAAAGAGATGAAACAGAAAGTGTAGTAAATGCGGTGAGGAAAAGAATAAGTATTTTTTTATTCACAACTTTCATATTTATTTACCTTCTTTCAGTTATACAGTTTATAATGACAGGTTCTGATAAGCCTGTAAGCTGTATAGATACAAATATAGAGAGTTAGTTAAAAATAATATACAAAAAAGAAATAAACTTTCAATTTTTTTACTTTATTTGTATGCTTAAAGAAAATTTCAATCTGACAATGGTCTGTTATAAACCAGTCTCTACTTTAAATGTAAAATAAAACGTAAAATATTGGAACATTATAATCAGGTCAATAGATCTGAAGAATTCATATATACAAACATGAATAAAGATGCAAGAAGAAAAATAAAAAAAGAACCCATTTAAAATATTGACACTAAAGTGTACACTTCAGATAAATAAAAAAAAATTAAAATATCATCAAATAAAGGTTTTCCATGATCCGAATTATATCCCTGATTATTATTTTTTCAGCAATCAATCCGGATGCAAATTATGCATATGAAAGATACTGGGGAAGAGATTATAATAAATTTATTGCTTCAATTGATAAGACTATAAAATACAGCATTTTTGATCCCCGGGAAAAACCGGATTACAAAAACAGAGTTGTTGACTTTATTACATCGCTGAATAATGAATCAAACAAAGATATCAAAATTATCCGCGTTATGGTTACACCTGAGACCGATTATCTTTTTTTCAATGGCAGGCTTTGTGCTGTTACTGAAAACAGAGGAGTAATTTCTATCAAGGATGGAGAAATAATATTAAAAAATCTTACAAAAAAATTCGGGATCCCTCAGAAGGAAAAGAAATCATCACTATACATTTACACTTTCCAGCAAAGACGCACCAGAGTCATACTATATCAGCAACTCATAGACAACAACAGTATGCGATGCAAAGTATACGGCTATACAAATGATATTTTTAATTCGCTTTTTTCAGATTGATTAACATGGTAATTCTTTAATTCAGGATTTAACTACTTTGCAACTTTAAATAATTACCTGATTACACATAACTTCTTCCATGTTTTTACACGACAAAAAGTCACAATTCATTTATTTATAGTTTCCATTCCAGACAGAGCCTGGTTAAAAAAAATAAAACTATAATTTTAAAAAAAATTCAACATTCTGCTTGACAGTTTTTTTGTATCGAAACATATTT
>CAYYKZ010000081.1:0-9994 GCA_964468455.1 uncultured Leptospirales bacterium
AATTGAAGCTGAAATAGAATTTATTAAAGTCAGTAGAAAAATATTTATAATGTCCGGAAAGAAGGGGCATGAAAGCTTTTCATATTTAATAGCATCAATAAATAGTAAAAACGATTTCTACATTCTCCTAAGTGAAACCGGGTGGTATACACTCTCATCAGCTTTAAAAGGCGCAGATATTAAAATAGTAAAAAAAGTGACGGATAATCTGCCTCTTGTGCCATCTGCAATAATAAAGGATATTTTAAAAGGAAAGCTTAACCCTGATATCATTCACGATGAAAAACAGATACTCAGGGCAAGAAAGAAATCTGTGGACAAAATATTATCCCTATACTGCGACTGTTTAATTGACCTGAAAATTCATGATTTTTCCGCATAAAGATCAACAGAACCGTCATCAACATCCTCTTCAGGTACTTCCTGATCAGGAATACCTTCAGTATAATCCCCTTTTATCTTAGGTTCAGGCTGCTCGGGAATTGCATTGGATTCCTTATCATTGATATATGCTTCAAGCTTATCAATACCGTCACGGAGTTCCTTAAATTCGGAAATGTTAAGTGCAACACCTTTCTGGGTGGGCTTGTAAATATCATTGCCGCTGCTGTCCCGTCCTGCAAGATACCATATACGTATATTGATAAGTTCCTTACCTTTAAACTCGGAAACTTCGATCCTTATTATTTCGCCTGCGTTACGTTGAATGTCTTTTATAAGTACTGGCATTATATATTCCTCATATGATAAGTTGTGGGATGAAACTGAACTATAAAGTCATAAAATAGTATAAAGGGATACAGGGTCAATAAAAAGTATATCTAAATATAAAAAAAAGAGGGGCTGCATAGCCCCCCTTTTTTTTATTTATAATACAAATATTTACTAGAAGCTGTATGCAATACCCAGATTAAGCTGCATTGCAGTATCATTTCTTGCTGCAATATCAAGGAACTTGAATCTTCCCTCAACCATAAGACTTAAAGGGCCTGCAATATTAAAATCTGCACCAAGGAAAAGGTCAACACCTGCATCTGAATCCTCATTTGTAACATCATCTGCAAAGTCGTAATAATTTAGTGAAGGGCCGAAACCAATAAATGGTGCAATAGATTTTTTACCCATGAAAAACCAGTACCAGTCAAGGTGGATCCCCCATACATCACCAAGTTCTCCCCTATCATCACTATCAAGTGTAAAGTAATCAAGACCAGGCCTGAAATTAAGGTCTCGGAATAGAAATTTACCCATGTCAAAGTAGATACCAAAATTAGGTGTATCATCAAAATCTTTAAGGTCATCTTTGGGCATTGTGTATCCGCCCTTTAATCCTATTGTTGCAGCATTTGCGTCATTATAGGCAAAGGTAAAGAGAACTGAAAAAACAAGAAGAGATAAAAATATTTTTTTCATCTTAAAAACTCCTGAAAATTTAATTAGGAAGAACATTAATTATAAACAGAGAAAATAATTATAATTAATTTCTTTTCCGGATCAGTAATAATTCCATGAAATTGAGGTAAAGAAAAATTTTATACCTTTATTCAAATATATTTTCAGGGATTATTACTCATCATAAATAATAATAATTATTATAAAAGAAATTGTCAATTGAAAGAAGAAGAAATAATATAAAGAATATGTTAAAAACATGTATAATTAAATTGAACATCTCTAAGATAAGAGCTTAATTCCTGGTAAATAATGATAAAAATTAACACTTATCTGTTTGACACAGATAAAGACGGAATAATTATTGAATCAGGCAAAACGTCAAAGGGGAACATATGAACAAAACACTTATTATGGTAATATCTGATAATAATCTTGAGTCTGTAAACAGGGCTATTCTGGAAGTGGAAAATATGGAAAATGCAGACCTTCTTATCATTGATGAGGCTTCACAATATAACATTATTGAGGAACTTGGTGACAATAAAGCAGTAAAGTGTATTGTTCATGATATTCCGCAGGGCTACGGATCATCACTGAATGAAGCTCTTAATTATGCAGGAAATTTTGAATATGATTTTCTTATAACAGCTGATTGCAGGTCAAAAAACTTCAGGGATAATATAAGCGCTATTGAACAGAATCTTAAATACGGCTATGATATTGTTACCTGCAGCAGAATACTGGAAAATTACAACTATACAAAAATCGGATCAGATACACTGGAAATACTGGGAGCAATAGCAGCAGCATTGAATGAATCTACAGGACTTGATATAACTGATCCCCTTTCGCCGGATAAAGGATACAACATTAATAATATAGAGAATATCCATTTAACAGAAGAAGGAGAGGTGGCGCTTTTACAGATATTTATTCAGGGAGCCCATTTCGGTTATAGTACATTTGAAATACCATCAGAAGATAATCTGCTTCTGGATGAACATACCTTTGACTGCGACGATCCTCTTGAAATTTTCCTTGCACTTATTGAAACAGAGAAATTCCTTTTTAACAGAGGGAGCATAAATTAATTATAATTCTAAAAATCTGCAGTAATATCCGGCAATTTAGGAATGAAATGAGATTCGATTTTATGATTGACATTCCGCTTTAACTTACACATAAAGCATACTGGGTATTTATATTTCAGTATATGAAAAATTTAATAAATACTTCCGTGATGATATAATGACAAAACCATTAATTGTTCAAAGTGACAATACACTTCTTCTTGAAGTTGACCATTCCGATTTCGAAGCTGCCAGGGATGCGATTTCGCCATTCTCGGAACTTGAAAAAAGCCCGGAACATATTCACACTTATAGAATAACGCCCCTCTCTTTATGGAATGCAGCAGCATCAGGACTGAATACTGACGATATTCTTGCTGAACTTAAAATATATTCACGCTATGAAATTCCCCAGCCTGTTACTACAACAATAAAAGAACAGATGAAGCGTTACGGCCTTCTCAGCCTGGTCATGGAAAATGATGAACTGATTTTATGCTCAAAAGACCCGATTCTTCTTAACGAAATGACTCATAATAAAAAACTTCAGAATTATCTTATTGAAAGGCTTGATGCGGAAAGAATAAGAGTAAAAAAAATATACCGGGGCCACATTAAGCAGGCATTGATTAAAACCGGATTCCCTGTTGAAGACCTGGCAGGTTATGAAGAGGGTGATCCCTGTGAAATAAACATTACTCCTGCTGGAATTGATGAAACAGGCCTTGAGCTGAGAGATTACCAGAACAGCGCAATAAATGCATTTCACAGAGGTGGCGGTCCTGACGGTGGAAGCGGAGTTGTGGTTCTTCCCTGCGGTGCAGGAAAAACGATTATAGGCATAGGTGCCATGGATGTGCTTAAAACTGAAACCCTTATACTTGTAACAAATACAATTGCCTTAAGGCAGTGGAAAGATGAACTTCTGGCTAAAACCGATGTTACCCCTGAAATGATAGGCGAGTATTCCGGAGATAAAAAAGAGATAAAGCCTGTTACAATAGCCACTTATAATATTCTTACATATAGAAAAAACAAGAAAGAGGAATTTCTCCATTTTGATATTTTTAATTCCAAAAACTGGGGATTAATTATATATGATGAAGTACACCTCCTTCCAGCACCTGTATTCAGGATGACATCAGAGATTCAATCAAAAAGAAGACTCGGCTTAACCGCAACTCTCATAAGGGAAGATGGACTTGAGACAGATGTTTTCAGTCTTATAGGGCCCAAAAAATTTGATATGCCCTGGAAGATTCTAGAGAGATCAAACTGGATTGCCACTGCACTCTGCACTGAGGTAAGAATAGAGCTACCGGAAAATGCAAAAATGGAGTATTCCCTGTCAAAGGACAGAGAAAAATTCCGTATCGCATCTGAAAATCCCAGAAAAATTGATTTTGCCAAGCGTCTTGTTAATCATCATAAGGACGCGAATATTATTATCATTGGACAGTATATTTCACAGCTCGAAGAATTTGCCCGTGCATTTAAATTCCCTATAATAACAGGGAGCACGCCCCTTGCGGAAAGAGAGGATCTGTATAAAAAATTCAGGTCAGGAATAATTAAGTGCATCATTGTTTCAAAGGTAGCCAATTTTTCCATAGATCTTCCTGACGCTAATGTGGCAATCCAGATATCAGGCACCTTCGGCTCAAGACAGGAGGAGGCCCAAAGGCTTGGCAGGGTTTTACGACCAAAGAGAGATGAAAACACCGCCTATTTTTACACAATTATTACTTCAAACTCTGTGGAAGAGAAATTCGCACACAACAGACAGCTTTTTCTAACAGAACAGGGATATACATATACTATACTTAATGAAGAAATGTTTAACCAGGAAATCGGAGATAGTGAATAATGACTGATTTTTTTAAAAGAAAAAATATAATTATAGCCGTAATGGTTTCAGCAATAATACTCTCATTCTTTATCTATTCATCTTCATCATCAGACATTAAGTTATACCTTGCAACTGAAGATAAGGGTATTATTGTATCAGAAAACAGCGGAAGTTCATGGGACAGTTTTAACAGGGGCCTACCTGATAATATTGAACCGCTAAACCTCTATAAAGCAGGAAATTTTCTATATCTTACAACCTATAATTCAGGTATTTTCAGATCGCCGGAAAACTCATCTGAATGGAAGAATATAAGTTCAGATGAATTCAGGACACGAAGTATTTACAGAAATGATAGCGGCTATAGAACAATTTCCGCCTTTAATTATGACAGAAAAAATCCTGACTCTATTGTAATTGCTACCAAGCATAATATTTATCATTCATCTGATAAAGGTGAAACATGGGAAAAGGTTACACAGCGGGGGCTGCATGAGAGGAACTATATAACTTCACTTGCAGTGAGCGGAAAAAAAATATATGCCGGAACTTCATTCAATGGAATTTATGAATTTACCGGCTCCAGATTTATCCACTCCGGAAAAAATCTTCCAGGGGAAGCCTATTCAGGTACTCTTACATTTACTGAACAGGTAACAGCCCTTTACGCTGATCCAAAGGGATTGTATGGGGGTTTCTTTTTCGGGTCAGGGATTTACAGAAAAAATACAGGGGCTAAAACATTTCAGTATATCCAGGGAACATCTGATGATACAATAAAAAGCAGTGTGGATGATATAGCAGCTGAGAATAACCGCCTTTTCTACACTGCAGAGGGGAATCTATACAGAAGTGAACCAGATGGGAAAGTTATCAGAGATGAAAGCATCAGTTCCATACTTAATAAAAGTATAAAAAGCTATAAAACAGTTTCCGCAGTCATCATTTCAAAAAGTAATGCATTCCCTGCTTTATCAACAACCATTGAGCAGAAAGAGAAGATTAAACGTAGCGATAAAGCGGGCAGTAAAAATGCTATATACCTGAGTGTTTCATCAGTTAAGAAAAATTTAAAAAAATATTTAAAAATCGCAGATGAAACAGATATAAATGCCTTTGTAATTGATATGAAAGATGATTTCGGGAATATTTATTTCCCATCAAAAAACAAAACAGCTGCTGAAATTAAATCTCTGCGCAGTCCTGTTAATATTTCCGATGTACTTGAAAAAATGAAAAAACATAAAATCTATTCTATAGCAAGAATAGTAGTTTTTAAAGACAGCAAGATGTACAAAGGATACGGAAGTAAATATGCAATAAAAAACAGAAGAACTGGTAAACCATGGAAGGGAACCGAACACGAATACTGGGTTGACCCCTATTCTGAGTTTGTACATAACTATAATATTGAGCTGGCAATGGAGCTTGAAAAACTGGGTTTTGATGAAATTCAGTTCGATTATATAAGATTCCCATCTGACGGACCAATACATTTATGTAATTATACTCATCGAAAAGACAGTTCTACCTACAAATCTGAAATTATGATTGATTTTTTAACAAAAGCAAAGAGTAGTATTACTATACCGGTTTCTGTGGATATTTACGGTTTCAATTCATGGTATCATTTTTGAAACTGGATTGTCCAGGACATGGAGGCCCTTTCACATGTTGTGGATGTAATCTGCCCCATGGTATACCCTTCGCATTTCGGAAAAAGCTTTTACATGAAGGGTGAAAGAAAAATGAGATCATACAGAATAGTTTATGATGGCGGTTTAAGAGCTGTGAAACTGGCAGACCGGTCAGTACATCTGCGACCCTATCTCCAGGCTTTTAATCTTCTTTCACCGACATGGGGTACAGGCTATATTAATAATCAGATTAATGCAGCCTCAAAAAGCGGACTAAGCGGTTATACTCTATGGAATGCCAGGGGTGATTATGATACACCTCACAGGGCATTGAAAATAAAATGAGGTATTATGACTGATGGAAAGCTTTGAAATAAAATGGGATATTAAGGGAAAATGTCCTGTAATATTTTTACAGGGCGACATAACTGGTGACTCCAGTGAAAAACTCCATGCAGCTTATGAGGAAATAAAAAAAGAAGCTGCTGCAGATACCCTTATTTTCGATTTCAACAATTCCCGATATATTAATTCATCGGGAATTTCCAGTCTTATCCGTATTCTTCATATACACCAGGAGACAAACGGAAAATTTATTTTTACCGGGCTTACTGAACATATGATTAAAGTCTTCGATATAGTAGGTTTAACTGAATATGTTACAATATATGCTTCTATCGATGCAGCCCTTAATGCTTCAAACCAATAAAAGGAGAGCCTGAATATATGGCACAGAAAAAAATCTCAGTAAATGAATGCATACTCTCCATAGATGCCGGAACCCAGTCAATAAGGGCAGCTATTATTGATACTGAAGGAAATATTATTAAAATTGTAAAAACAGAGATTGAACCATACTTTTCTGTTAATCCGGGCTGGGCAGAGCAGGATCCGGAATATTACTGGAAAAATCTTAAAACAACCTGTAAAAAAATGATGAATGATCTTCCTGTCAAAAAAGAAGCAATAAAGGGTGTTACCATAACAACCCAGCGCAATACAATGATCAACCTTGACAAAGACGGGAAACCATTGAGGCCCTCTATTGTATGGCTGGACAGAAGAAAAGCTAAAAAAGAAGCGTGGCCCCCTCTCCTTCTTAAAGGAGCTTTAAAAGGACTCAACCTTTATGATGCGGCAATTTATGCTGTTATGGAATGCGAAGCAAACTGGATAAGACAGAACCAGCCTGAAATATGGGACAAAACATACAGGTATCTTTTTCTTTCAGGTTATTTTACATATAAGCTTACCGGAGAATTTACAGACTCCACAGGAAATCAGGTTGGTTATGTCCCGTTTGACTTTAAAAAACATACCTGGTGCGGAAAAAACGATTTCAAATGGGCCATGTTTAATATTGAAAATGAAAAACTCTCTAACCTGGTTCAGCCGTCAGAGATTCTCGGTTATATCTCGTCAGAAGCATCAAGAGGAACAGGCATTCCTGCGGGACTCCCCCTTATAGCTGCTGCAGCTGACAAGGCATGTGAGGTACTGGGCTCAGGATGCACAACTCCTGACATAGCCTGTCTGAGCTTTGGTACAACTGCTACAATCGAAACCACGGGGCCGAAATATACTGAAATAATTCCTTTTATGCCCCCTTATCCAAGCGCAATTCCCGGTTTTTACAATACAGAAGTTATGATCTACAGGGGATACTGGATGGTGAGCTGGTTTAAAAATGAATTCGCCCATAATGAAATACTTATGGCAAAAAAAAGAAAAGTTGCTCCTGAAATTATACTGGATGAAATGGCAGGCTCCATTCCTCCAGGCTCAATGGGACTTATGCTTCAGCCCTTCTGGTCACCTGGAGTAAAAATTCCAGGGCCTGAAGCTAAGGGATCAATTATAGGTTTCGGAGATGTTCATACCAGGGCTCATGTCTATAGAGCAATACTGGAAGGGCTTTCCTATGCACTAAGGGAAGGGGCGGAAAGAACAGAAAAACGCAATAAGGTTAAAATTGAAAGGCTTCGTGTATCCGGAGGGGGATCTCAAAGCAGAACAGCAATGCAGCTAACAGCTGATATATTCAACAAAGCTACGGAAAAACCCCATACATATGAAACATCTGCACTGGGTGCTGCTATAGATGCTGCTGTAGGATTAAAACTTTACAGCAATTTTGATAGTGCTGTAAAGGGAATGACCAGAATAGGGGAAGTATTTGAGCCATCAAAGGAGAACAGTAAAATTTATAATGAACTTTACCAGAATGTCTATATGAAGATGTATAATAAAATGAAACCACTATATGAAAATATCAGAAAAACTACAAAATATCCGCCATTTTTATCATAAAAAAAGGGGGCATTTAAGCCCCCTTTTATATATTTAAGCAACGATTTTATTTATCATCTTGATTACAACATCAATATCTTCAGAATTTCCCTTATCAAGAAGCTTTTTAAAAGTAACAAGCTCCTTGCCATAACTTTTTTCATCTGCCTGAACAAACTTGTCACCAACTCCATAAAGAAGCCAGTCCAGTGATATTTTGTGACGAATTGAAATGCTTCTGATAAACTTAAAAGATGGATTTTGAGATCCGCACTCAACCTTTGCAACATATCTTCTGTCAATTCCTGCAGATTCCCCAAATTCTCTTTGAGTTATTTTAAGCTCTTTTCTTACCTCTTTTAAGCGTAAACGGATCTGTTTAAAAAATTCAGCCTCCATTTCATCACTTAAAACGTCATTTGAAAGAAACTGATGCCCCTGGTATCTTTCCCGATACTTGCTTTCATTACCAATTGTTGTATTCATATTCCCTCTAAAAATATTTAATTATTTGTTTATTTTATGTACATTTAGCAGAAAGGGGTTTTTTTTTCAACAAAAAATACCATTATAAGACTCACTAATTAAATATTACGCTAAATAAGGCATGTTTGTTATATACCATCAGGTATATAAGCAAATTGTACTTTACATCAGAATAGGTATAATTGCATTTTAAATTATAATTATATCCGGAAATAAAGGCTGACAATTGATTTTATTACAATATTGTGATTTTAAGTCACCAATATAGGGCATCGGTTGTTTCAGGATATTTTATAATGAATATCCGTTAATGACATAAAACTGCAGAAAACCGGAATAATAAAAAATAATATGTATAATTCTTTTCTATATGAAAAGGGAAGGCGATTTATGATCTCAGTAAATAATGCTCTGGAAATAATAATTGGTAATACACGTTTGATAGAAAATTCTGAAATGACGGATATTTTTAATGTCACAGGTAGAACCCTGTTTAAGGATATTATATCCGGAATAAATGTTCCTCAAAAAGACAATTCCGCCATGGATCCTCGGCGGGGAGTGAGCGAGGAGCTCTCGATCGGCGACGGCGCCCGCATCAGGAGCGGGAGCGTCGTCTACGCGGGCTCGACGATCGGCTCCGGCCTGGAGACCGGACACAACGTCGTCATACGGGAACAGAACGAGATCGGGGACGGCTTCAACATCTGGAACAACTCGGTCGTCGACTACGGATGCCGCATCGGGTCGAACGTCAAGATCCACTGCAACATCTACGTGGCGCAATTCACCGTCATCGAGGACGACGTCTTCATGGCGCCCGGCGTGACGATCGCGAACGACATACATCCCGGCTGCCCGGAGTCGGGCGAATGCATGAAGGGCCCCGTTCTGAAGCGGGGATGCAGGATCGGCGTCAACGTGACGATCGTGCCCTACGTGACGATCGGCGAGGGAACCCTCGTGGGGAGCGGTTCCGTCGTGACCTCCCGCCCGGCGTCCTCGCCTACGGAAATCCCGCGCGCGTCCACAAGCGGCTCGACGAGCTCCGCTGCAAGCAGGGCCGGCGGGAGGGACCGTATATCTGAGGACGAGAATGCGACCGTCCGACGGCGGCAGAACGGTATTCCTCCTCTCGTCGACCCTCGTCACCGGGGGCGCCGAGCGGATCGTCGCCGCGCTCGCGACCGGCTTGCCCGGGCGCGGGTTCGACACGGTCGCGCTCTGTCTCCGCGAACGGGGGACCGTCGGCGACGAGCTCGCCGCGA
>CAYYKZ010000082.1:0-9989 GCA_964468455.1 uncultured Leptospirales bacterium
TGAAGGTGATACCTACGCTCTAAAGGAAAAACACAGTAAAGACCAGATCAGCTCTCAAAAGAAAAGAAAAATAGGCCGCAAGCTGGGGATGGTATTCCAGCATTTTAACCTTTTCCCACACAAAACTGTTCTTGAAAATGTAATTGAGGCACCCATAACTGTTGGAGGCATGAAAAAGGATGAGGCTGTTGCAATGGCAGAATCTCTTCTGGATAAGGTAGGACTTCTTGATAAAAAAAACGCATACCCTTCAAGGATTTCCGGAGGCCAGAAACAGCGTGTAGCAATTGCCAGAGCCCTTGGAATGAACCCCGACATAATGCTTTTTGATGAGCCCACATCTGCCCTGGATCCTGAACTCATTGGGGAAGTACAGAAGGTAATTATGGATCTGGCAATCGAAAAAATGACAATGCTTATAGTAACCCATGAAATGCGCTTCGCATCAGAGGTAGCTAAACGTATTATTTTTATGGATGAAGGCCGTATTATAGAAGATACAGAGCCGGAAAAACTGTTCAAAAATCCTGACCACCCCAGAATAAAGACCTTTATCGAAAAAATCGCCAACCGGTAAAAAGCTCTATTGTCATCATAAGGGATTCCCTTACAAACACATTAATACAATCCCCCGATTGACTGATTCTAATTAATCGGGTACATTCATGTCACCATTTAAGTTGTATCATATTCATGATTTTCTCTCAGCCCCCGGATTCCGGGGGTTTTTTGTATTGAAAAATTATCATTATTTATATCCTGTAAACTTCATGAAATCAATTATACCCCTTATATTTATTTTTTTAATTTCATGTACCGGCACATCAGTAAATGTGGATAACTCATGGGAAGGAATCAGAGACAATACTCTACGTATTGCCGTTTATCAATTCACCGCAGATGAGGAAAATGACAGTAAAATTAAAGAAAACATTATTGAAGCTGCAGAATCCAGGGGAGCCCTTTTACTGGTAAGCTATGCCAGTATTAAAATCGACCGCTCAAGAGTAAACAGCAGCAGTGATAAAATACTGAACATTGCTATCAATGAAATTATTGGATCAGGTGTTATTATTTCACAGGAATGGAGAGAATCAGGATATACTCTTGCCTTTGTTGAATACAATATCACACCTCTCACAAAAGCCCTATTTTATATTAATACTGAAAATTAATTTTTAATTCTTTATTTTTCTCTATCATTTTATCTTATATATTTTTTTTATTTGAAATACTGAAGTACTGTGTTACAATATTGTACTGGAAAAAGGATTTTCCTCTAAGCAGCATTCAAAGGAGTGATTAATGCTCAGAAAAAAATTATTATCATCTTTGCCCCTTGAATATAATTATGAGAAATCTAAATGGTATAAAAAAATATCAGATGATATTTTTCTAAACACCAGAAAAATTATAATAATTTCCATTGTTTTTACTTCTTTTTTTCCCCTTTCATACCTTATAATGGATTTAATTTCCGGCGAAAGCAGATATATAATAAATTATGTCATTCCCCTTCTTATATTTTCTCTTATCCTGCTTTATGAATATTTCTTTAAAACTACCAGAATTATCATTCCTCTTGTTCTTACTATTGCCTATGCCGGTTTTTTTCTTGCAGCTTATCTCCCTCAAAGCAGGCAGGTAAGCATTTTTATTATGATTGGATTTGTTCCATTTGCTTTTCAGATTGCCGGACTTATTCGCGGAGCGGTATGGTCTTTATTCTTTTTTGCTTCAGTTGCCCTTACATATATATTATCCTTTAATAATATTATACCTCACTGGAATATTGTCTTTTCTGAATATCATTTACTAATGATATTTCTCGCTGTTATTATTACTTTTATCCTCCTTTTTTCCGGAGCACTGCAGAATGAAAAGCATCTATGGTGGCTTATTAAACATCTTGTTTTTGACCCCTCATCCGGACTTCCAAACAAGGAGGCAATGATAAATTCATTCCCTTCAGATCGTGGTTTTGTACTTGCCATAGTCCGTATCCAGAATTTCGGTGAATTATCCTCCATTTTCGGATATGAAATTGCTGAAAAAATTCATCTTTTTGTTGCAGATACCCTTAAAAAAATAGCACAACGGGACGGTTATAAATGTTTTAAACTCCTTGGCCATGAATTCGGGATTCTTATAAACGAAGATTCTCCGATTCTTAAAGGGAGGGAAATTTCCGATTTCCTGAATATCCTCTGGCATGAACTCCGCTCAATCAAGCTTTTTGAAAGGGACCAGGAGTTCTGTCCCATATACAGAATAGGTGCTGCAAATATATCATCTGATAATACTAATGATGCCCTCTCCAGAGCAGACATTGCTCTTAATATGGCAGATAAACTTATGCATAATGTTTATATTTACAATGAAGAATCCGATGACAGAATGCGGATAAGGCAAACATCATCACTTTACTCCGTCCTACTTGATAATATAAAAAACAATAATCTGAAAACTGTTTTCCAGCCTATAGTTGATACATTAACCGGAGAAATATCATGGTATGAAGCGCTTCTTCGAATTCGAACTAATGACGGCACCTATGAGTCGATTTATAAATACCTACAGATTGCCCGAAATACAGGACTTTACAACCAGATCTCAAGATTTGTCCTTAACAGCGCTCATAAAGTTATTCAGGATACCGGATATGATGTTTCAATAAATATTACCCCCGGAGATATTATTCATCCAGGTTTTATGGAAGAGGTTATCAGGGTTTGTGAAGACTTAAAAGAGAAAAAAGGAAGTCTTATAATTGAAATTGTTGAATGCGAAGAACTGATTGAAATAGACATATGCCGGAATTTCATGCGTACTGTTCAGGAGTTGGGCTGCAGAATTGCCGTGGACGACTTCGGTTCAGGTTATTCTAATTTTTCCACATTGCTTAATCTTGCAATTGATATAGTCAAAATTGATGGAATGCTTATTCAATCTGTAAAGAAAGATGCACATGCGCTAAACATGATAGAAAGTATTTCAGATTTCTGCCATAAATCCGGGAAGGCAATTGTGGCTGAATATATTGAAAATGATTTTGCACATAACATTGCAATACAAAACCGTATTCACTTCTGTCAGGGCTACTATTTCGGTGAACCTGGATCTTTACAGATTGAAGATGAAACTGATAATTAAAACATCCTCTGATTTAATTTTTCAGGGTGAAGCGGAAAGAAGTCTGGATAGAATAGCAGAAAAACTCAGAAGTAATTTCTGAATATATTTATAAATTATAATCAATAACCTGTTATTTTCTGCAGAAAACTTTTTTTTAATTCAATAGCTGCTTCAGGGCATATCTCCATACAGCAATAGCACCTGATACACCTTGAATAGTTATAAAGAGGGACGTTCCTGTCTGCGCTTTTACTGATAGCTTCAGCTGGACAGATAGTCCGGCACTGGTAGCATAAAGTACACTTATCCGGTAAAGGGACAGGCTTTTCAATGAGCATATTTTTAAACAGAGGTGATGAAAAGGGCCATCCTGAAACACCGGACCTTGAAGCAGGTGCTTTAAATTTAACAGTAAAATCTGAGAAATCATTGCCCGAAACTTTTATTTTTGACAGGTCGCTTAACCCTGCTCCCCTTGATCCGCCATAGACACAGGTAAGTGTTTTATTCAATTCAAGGCCAGCAGCCTTTACAGCCACTGTATCTACAGCAACAGCATCCTTTCCGGCTATTACTGCACAGGAATTAACAGGTTTTCCTGAAGCTCCGGGCCCCTCCCCCTCCAGACCTGTAATACCGTCCATTATATTAAGGAATGAGCCCTTCCCCTTTGAGTCAAGCAGAGCTGAATACAGGTCAATAATGAACGAAGCAAAATCCGCGGGATTATCCGCCCTGAAGTGATATTTCGATTTTTCCAGACCATGAATTAATCCGAAAAAATTTTTTACTGCTCCCGTAAAATAGGTAAGACCATGAGTTTTCATTTTAGGAAGATTAATAACAAAATCAGCCTTAATAAAATCTTCTGCAACCTCAAAATACCTGAATCTCCCTGAACCTGAATTACTCAGTGAGGATGTTTTTTTCGTATCCCCTACCCTTATTTTTTCTTTATCAATTATTTCAGTATATCCGTTTTTCTGCAGAACCTTTGCAAGCGGAATAAATGCCGGTGATTCGACCAGGACTGGAATTCCGCCCCGATCTTTAATCATCTTAATGACCTGATGAAAAAAAACAGGATGAGTGGTAATCCCTTTTTCCGGAACTGCAGTTGTGAGCAGATTAGGTTTTACTGCCACAACCTTATTTTTAACAAGAGACATATCAAAGCCAGCAGCACTAATGGAATTCTCCAGTGCATCCCTCAGGACCCCGGGATCATATGATTCAACCCTCAGTAATGCAACCTTTTCCATTCTATAAAACCTCAGTGCATTGTTTCATTATCAGATGGATAAAAATGCCTTCTGGCCCATTCGAGCTTCTTTTTCTCATCCGGTGAGAGAGAGCTCATACCGCTCTTTGCAATTTTTTCCAGTGACTCATCAATAATTTTTTTCGCCTGAATTCTTGTATTAATTTCATCCTGTTTTTTCTTTAATCTTCTCTTCTTTTCCATTTCACTTAGAATATTTTTCCCCCCTGCAGTTCCGGAACTTCCGCCTGAACGCATGCTTCTGAAGAGAAAAAATCCGCAGATTAATCCGCCCAGATGACCTATGTTGCTTATGCCTCCCCCGGAACCTGCCGCAGTTGAAAGTGTTCCGAAAAATTCCATAAGCCCGAAAACTATAAGAAGATATTTAATTTTTACAGGAAGAATAAAATAAAGCAGCACTTCCCTGTTTGGCCATGTGATTCCATAGGCAAGAAGAATTGCATAGATTGCACCGGATGCGCCTATTGTAACAGGTGCAGTACCATAATTTGTAAATACATAGTAATTCATCATTGCAATAAAAATTCCGGCTCCGAAACCGGAGAGAAGGTAAAATCTTAAAAAACGCTTTTCTCCAAGAAGAATCTCCACTTCTCCGGCGAACATCCATAAAGCAACCAGATTAAAAATAATGTGAAGCCATCCGCCATGTAGAAACATATAAGTAAAAGGCTGCCATATCATAAAGCTGTAGGCAAGTCCGGCATGACTTAATCCAAAAATTGATTCCATATACCCTGGTGAAAAAATTCCTGCAAACTGCTGAAGAATAAAAACTGCACCGTTTATTATCATCAGTTTCTTAACAGCAGGCGTAACAGGTCCGCCAAACCTGAAGCTTACATTTCTTTGATACATTACTGCTTACCTTCCATAATTTCATCAGAATACTTTTTACGGATTTTATCAAACTCATTCGAGTTTTTCAGAAACAGGGCAAACAGATTCGGATCAAATTTACCTGCTTCCCCTTTCATTATTTCAATTGTCTCTTCATGGCTGAAGGCTCTTTTATAGGGTCTTTCGGATGTCAGGGCATCATAAACATCTGCTATTGAAACAGCCCTGGCACTAAGGGGAATATCCTCACCCTTGAGTCCAGCAGGGTATCCTTTACCGTCCCACCTTTCATGGTGATATAGAACAATATCCATTGCCATATTCAGGAACGAATCAGACCCAAGATCCTGTGATGCCTTTTTAAGAGCATCATAACCTATTACTGTATGAGTCTTCATAATTTCAAATTCTTCAACAGTGAGTGAACCTTTCTTTAAAAGAATACTGTCCGGAATACCCACTTTCCCGATATCGTGCAGAACTGAGGAATCATAAATGTCTTTCAGAAACTGTCCGGTAATCTCTGCATGCTCCTCTTCATATTTATAAAGCTGCATCATAAGCACAGAATAATTTCTCATCCTTTCAAGATGATTCCCTGTTTCAGAATCCCTGGCATCAGCAATACTGCTGAGAGCAAAAATTGTTGCCCGCTGTGTTTTACGGATCTCTTCGGTTCTTTCCTTAACCTGCTTTTCCAGGTTTCTCGAATTATTCTCAATCTCCTTCATAAGCTCGGCACGCTGTACACTTAAGGATATCTGGCCTGCTATTGATTTAACAAAAGTTATATGATAATCCATAAAAGCTGATCTTTTGCCGGATACGAATAAAAGAAGCCCCCGAACCTGCTGACCGATAGTAAGAGGAACAACCAGTACTGAGTTAATTCCATTGCTGAAAAAATCTTTAAAAACATCGTGTACGACATTTCCCTTAACATATAAACCAAGGTCACTGATATTAATTATATCAGCCCCGTCATTAAAAATTGAACTTATGCTTAAACCGGAAATCAGGAATCTGTCACCTTTGCGGACAATACCGTAATAATACCCCTGGCTGAAAAAAACATTCTCCACATTAAGAAACGTATTTGTTTCATTAAGAAGTCCAAGCACCATTCCCTCAAAGGGGATAACCTTCTTAAGAGAAAGATTAAGCATGCTGAATATTTCTTCAGTACTTTTACCGCTATTAAGCATGGAAATAATTTCATTAATTTTCGAAAGCAGAGCCTGATGCCTTGCCCTTTCTTCTCTCAATTTTTTACTTTCAACAGCACGCTTAATAGAATGCTCAAGAAGATCAAAATCATCAATTGGTTTGTAAAGAAAATCATAAGCCCCTGCCTTAAGCGCAGCGATAATATCATCATTGGTGCCATGACCGGTTAAAACAATTTTTGGAATTTCAGGGAAATCATTAGACATAAACTCAAGAAGCTCTCTTCCTCCAAGACGCGGCATCTGGAGATCAGTTAAAACAAGGTCATATGAAGCAACTCTAAGCTTATCAAGAGCAGTACTGCCGTCATTGGCTGTTTCCACATTATAACCGAAAGCAATCAGCTGTTTCTGCAGAACCTTACGGACCAGGGGATCATCATCAACAACGAGGATGTTTTGATCACTGTTAAAATCTCTATTCATTTTTTACCATTTAAGTTTAAGCTTTCCCTTAAGGGGACAGAGTAATCGTTAGACAATTAAATCATTCCAGATTTCTGAATATATGAAAAGACTTGCATGCTCATATTTTGCTGACAATTTACTCCATTAGTCAACAATTTTTAATTTTAACCGTAAATACTTTCAGATGTCCTCTGTTTCCAAAAAACATATCTACTAATACAAAAGCTGCCGGGATACAAATATTATATTTTCTTGCCCACTTAGTATGCGGTTAAATAAAACATAAACAGTAACACTTTACCACATTTAATATCATCGGTTTTTTATACAATTAATAATAATGATGAATTTTTTATTGCCCTGCAGGTGGATTAATTTTAATTAATGCAGTATATACAGCTTTAACTGTAAAGAAATAATTACTCAATGGATAAAATAATGTACACCCAATACGACATAATAGTTACAGGCGCAGGACATGCCGGTGTTGAGGCAGCTCTAGCCTCTGCAAGGATGGGTTTGAATACTCTGCTCATAACCGGCAACCTGGATACAATTGCTCAAATGAGCTGCAACCCCGCAATTGGTGGACTTGCCAAGGGCCAGCTTGTAAGGGAAATAGATGCACTTGGAGGAGAGATGGCCAGATGCATTGACCGCACAGGAATTCACTTCAAGATGCTGAACAAAAGCAAAGGTCCGGCTGTCTGGGCACCACGGGCTCAGGCAGACAAAAAAGAATACCAGTTCAGGATGAAGGAGGTGTTGGAAAACCAGCAGGGTCTTGACATTATCCAGGACATAGTACACGAAATAACCTCAGAGAACAGCAGGGTCACAGGTATTAAAACAATACGTGGGATGGAACACCGTGCAAGCGCTGTTATACTCTGTACAGGGACATTCCTTAAAGGCCTGATCCACATTGGTGAATATCAGGAAAAGGCAGGGCGAATTGCAGATTTTTCATCTGAAGGTTTATCCGACTCACTCAGGAACATGGGCCTTACCGTGCACCGCCTTAAAACCGGAACACCGCCCAGAGTTAACTGCAACTCAATTGATTTCAGCAAATGCGAAATACAGCATCCTGATGAAATCCCGGTCCCCTTTTCCTATAGTACAGAAAAAATATCAAGACCCCATGTTTCCTGCTGGATAACATATACCACAGATAAAACCCATGAAATAAT
The DNA here is from genome assembly GCA_964468455.1 of uncultured Leptospirales bacterium. Taxonomy (GTDB): domain Bacteria; phylum Spirochaetota; class UBA4802; order UBA4802; family UBA5550; genus JBBAGC01. The sequence goes on from CAYYKZ010000082.1 coordinate 8,088, forward strand.
AAAAGCCAATATACACAGATCCCCTCTCTATGGAGGGAAGATAAAAGGGATAGGTACACGTTACTGCCCGTCCATCGAAGATAAAATTGTCAAATTTTCCGACAAGCCCAAACATCAGCTTTTTCTGGAACCTGAAGGGCTGCACACAAATGAAATCTATATCAATGGTTTTTCATCTTCTCTACCGGAAGTTGTGCAGCTTGAAATGATCAAAACAATACCAGGACTTGAAGAAGCCAAGGTCATGAGGCCAGCCTATGCTGTAGAATATGATTTTGTTCCCCCTGAAGAACTGTATGCTACACTTGAAACAAAAAAAATATCAGGATTGTACCACGCAGGCCAGATCAACGGAACGTCCGGCTACGAAGAGGCAGCAGCACAGGGACTTATTGCGGCAATCAATGCAGCAAGAAAAATTAAAGGTCAGCCTCCAATGATCATAGGCAGATCAGAAGCCTATGCAGGAGTCCTTATCGATGATCTGATAACTAAAACAATTACCGAGCCTTACCGGCTATTTACATCCCGGGCAGAGCACCGTCTTTTACTCCGCCAGGACAATGCCGACAGAAGACTAATGAAATACGGCCATGAAAGCGGACTTTTGGATAATGACACATACAGAGACATGAAAGATAAATATAAAGAGATTGATTCCAAAATCAACAACTACAAAAGCAGAATCATCCATATTGATGATCGCATATCCAGCATTCTAAAAAAAGCTGACCCTGAAATAGACATCAGGGGAAAAATCCCTGCTGACAAACTTCTCAAACGTCCTGCAATATCAATTAGTGAGATTCACGAAATTTTCGATGAAACCTATGACGACATACTCTCCCCTGTTATAGAAATGGAAATTAAATACGAAGGATACATAAAAAGAGATATGTACCGTATTGAAAAGCAGGAGAAAATGGAAACCCGGGCTATACCTGACAATATCGACTATGATATAATAAAGGGACTTAAAAATGAAGCCAGAGAAAAACTCAAGAAAATCAGGCCTTCGACACTCGGGCAGGCTTCCAGAATTGCAGGCGTTGACCCTTCCGACATATCAATACTTCTTGTTTTCATGGAAACAATAAAAGCTGAAAACCCGGAGGTTCCACGTGGAACAAAATAATGTCCTGGCAGCTCAAATCCATAATAAAATCAACATATCCCCTGAGCAGTCATCAAGACTGCTCAGCTATGCCGCCCTTATTCATGAAGAAAACCAGAAGTATAACCTTACCGGCCACAAAACGCTGGAACAGATAGTGGAGAATCTTATCATTGAGAGTATACTGCCGATTAAGGGGCTGATTGTTCCACGTGGAACAATTTTTGCCGATCTCGGGACCGGGGCAGGTATTCCCGGCATACCACTTGCTGTGTATATTGAAAATTCACAGGGAATTCTTTTTGACTCAAACAATAAAAAAATACAATTCATCAATAGCGCCGCAGCAGAATGCGGGATAAACAACATTAAAACCGTAAACTGCCGTATTGAAGAAGCGGGAAGAAAAAATGAGTATAGAGAGCTATTCAACTGGGTATTCTCAAGAGCTATGGCAGATATCTATACTGCCTGCGAGCTTGGAGCGCCTTTACTTAAAAAGGGCGGAGTACTCTTCCTGTATTCAAAAGAGAAAGAGTTAATCAGTAAGCCCTTATTTATGAAGCACCTTGACAATCTTGGACTGGAACCTTTTTCAGAGGACTCCATAGTAAACAATCAGAAAAATCTCCGTGCCCCTGATTCCACAGGTATCATTTTAAAAAAAATAAAACCGTGCCCGCCCATATATCCGAGAAGGATTGCGGTAATAAGAAGAGAAAGCGAAAGAATCTAACCTGGAAGATTCATCTGCCCATGAGACATAAAAAAAGATGCTTTTATGTCTC
>CAYYKZ010000083.1:0-5205 GCA_964468455.1 uncultured Leptospirales bacterium
AGCGAGGATCAGGAATGATAAAAAGAGTATATATGTATAAACGTTTCGAAAGGTTATGGCACTGGGCCCAGGCCTTTTTAATCTTTTTTCTGGCTATCACCGGATTTGAGGTGCATGGTTCATTTACATTTTTCGGGTTTAAAAATGCAGTTGTTTGGCATATGTATGCGGGGTTTACATTGATAATCCTTATCGCATTTGCAATTTTCTGGCATTTTACAACCGGTGAGTGGAAGCACTACGTGCCTACAACAGATAAGCTGAGGGATCAGATTAAATTTTATCTGGTAGGAATTTTCAAAAATGAGCCTCATCCGGTTGAAAAATCAGTTGAGGTTAAACTTAATCCTCTGCAGAAACTTACATACCTGGGATTTAAAATTCTTGTAATTCCTGTAATGGTAGTAACAGGACTTGTTTATTACTATGTTGCACATGGTACAATACATCTGCAGTCTGTTAAGTGGATAGCAATTGTGCATACATTCGGGGCTTTTATTCTCCTGGCCTTTGCGGTCATACATGTGTATATGACCACAACTGGTCCAACGGTTACATCTCACATGAAAGCTATGATAACAGGCTATGATGAAGTTGAGGTGCATGAGGATAAGTAAGTATTAAATTTAGTTTAAAAAATAGAATCCCCATGTCTTTACAGCTTTCGGGCTGAATGCATGGGGATTTTTTTATGAATAGCTATCAGCTGATTTTCATCTTTACCATTACTGATGCTCCGTCCCCTCTTTGTATTTCCATATATCCGCTATTCTGTTCTGCCAGTGAATTTACCAGATATAAGCCGAATGTACCGGAATCAGTAATGCTGAAATCATAAGGGAAGCCCTTTCCGCTGTCTTCTACTGTTATTTCCATGGACCTGTCGTCTTTGAGGGTAATCTGAACTGTTATAATTCCATCTTCATTTTCGGGGAAAGCATATTTATAGGAATTGGTAACAAGTTCGTTTAGAATAATGGATACAGGGAAAATATCTCTTGCCTTTAGCTCAAAATTTTCAATTTTTTTGTGCAGAATTACTTTGTTTTTTCCTTTGAAAGTTTCTTTTATCTCATCAATAAGAGAGGGGAGATAATCCGCTGTCATTATTGAATCATAAGATGAGTTTTTATAAAGCTTATCATAAAGCTGCATCATGCCTATTACACGGCGCTGCGCGTCTTCAAGTACTTCAACAGCTTCTTTATTTTCAATGTTTTCGGCCTGAAGAATTAAAAGTCCGGCAACTATTGACATGTTGTTTTTTATTCTGTGATGGACTTCTTTAAGCAGCAGGTCCTTTTCCCGGTTTGCCTTCTGAAGCTCTTCATTTTTATTAATAATTTCCCTGCTTCGCTGCTTAAGTTTTTCCTCAAGGTCTGACAAAAATGAGGCCAGTTCAATGGACATGGAATTAAAGGCTACGGTTAAGTCTCTTATTTCACTGCTCCCTTCAGGTTCTATTATATCGTAAAGTTTTTCTTTGTCCCTGGAAATGAAAAGGGCCCTGTTTTTCAGTTTCTCAAGGGGGGAGAAAATAAACTTTTTGTTCAACGTGGTTGTTACAGTCCCGAAAATAAATAGAAAAACTATAATAATACCGGATAAAAGATAAGAAAGCCTGTTTGCATCCTCGTAGGCTTTCTTGAGCGGTATTCTTATGGAAATGGCTGAAATCACTTCATTTTCACTTCTATTGAAGCTTTTGTCCGGGCCGTAATTTTTTACCATATCAGCCGGTGCATATTGGGGTTTGCTGTGACATCTTAAACAGCTTTTCCCCATCACCTCTCCTTTTCTGAGTATGGTCAGATAGGGGATCCTGTCAATTTCTCTCACAACAGTAAGGTTTTCAATGCCGGAGATGTTTGTCTGTTTTAAAAATTCCTTTTCAAAATCATCAGCTTCATTTTCCGGGCTTCTGGCATTTATTGCGCATTCTTTATAATAGTATCCGTTTTCATTAATCTGAGAAAAATATTTTTTTATCTCCCTTACTGCATAGGTTGATGACATCCATGCAGGGTCAAAATATTCTTTCCCCGCTACCTTGTCAGATATCCGGAAGACCGATGGTTTAAGGTTGTGTGTGAAGTATGTATGTATTGATAGGCTTAAATCAGTAATTATTCTGGCTTTGGCTTCAGCTTCAATAAGGGCATGTTTCTTCATATAAACATTCAGGAGGAGAACAATAGCTACTCCTGTAATTATAAGAAGAGCAGTAGTTGAAGCTGTGAATATTGTTATACTTTTATAGTTCTTTTTAAAAATCATTTCTATTAATCTTCCTGATTGTATAAAGGGTTCCACTCTTGCCGGATATTGTAGTAATTAAAGAATGAAATGAGTATTAGATCACGATATCTTAGTATACAATAAACAAGATCTATTATGTTATATTTAATATATATTGCAGGTGTGGAAATTCAAGTTTGTGGTAAAAAATAATAGGAATAATGATTTTTCTCCGGGTCCGGGTTTTGTCCGGGCCCGGTAGTATTTATGCTTCAAGGTCAAGAATCTTTCCGAGATCAGGATCAGCAACTTTTTCAATAACGGACGCTCTTAAAAGTCTGTCCTGAAGTCCGGTTGTCTGGGCTGTAATTGTTTTTAAAAGATCGCCCATGTCCTGTAAGCTTCGAGTCATGTCAAATCCGGATGCTGTAATATTCATAGTGTCCTCCTTTACACAGTGATCCCTGCTCTATTATCGGCATTTATACTCTGAAACATTAGCATAATTATTTCTGTTTATAGTGGACAGGGTTAAAAGCTTATTGAATATATACAATAATTCCGTTTTCAAAAGCACAACATAAAGCTTCTTTTTTTATAGTAATTTTTTTATGTAACAATAAATCATCAATAAAAACTTATTGAACTGACAGGGTTTTCAATATTCTAATCATTTATACAATTCAATGTAACGGTCCTTTGCATTTATCTTCTACTGCATCAGGTAGTGATAACTGTATAATAATAAATGGAGGAAAATTCCTTAATGATTGATGTTAGCGGTGTGACTAAATTTTACGGTGATTTTAAGGCAGTGGATAATCTTTCCTTCTCAATAAAAGAGGGTGAGGTCACCGGCTTCCTGGGCCCGAACGGGGCGGGTAAAACTACTACTTTACGGATGATAAGCTCTTATTTTGAACCTGACGAGGGCACTGTTACTGTGGGAGGTTTTAACACAAAAGATTCACCCCTCAACATAAAGAGAATTATAGGTTATCTTCCCGAGTCTGCACCTCTTTACGGTGATATGATAGTTTACGACTATCTGAAATATGTGGCAGGTGTAAGAGGTATAGAAGGTGATGATAAAATCCGCGAGGCTGCAGAAACATGCAGAATAAAAGAAGTAATGCATAAAAATATTATGGAGCTTTCCAAGGGGTACAGGCAGAGGGTAGGGCTTGCCCAGGCTATTATTCACGATCCTGAGGTTTTAATTCTTGATGAGCCCACCTCCGGACTCGATCCGATTGAAATAATTGAAATAAGGAATCTTATAAAGGAGCTTGGAAAAAAGAAAACAGTAATTCTTTCAACTCATATTCTTCATGAGGTTGAGGCAACATGCGACAGAGTAATAATAATAAATAAAGGTAAAATAGCTGCTGATGACACAACTGCAAACCTGCAGGCCTCAGTAAAGGGGAGAAAGAATATTTCATTAAAAATAAAGGGAGCTTCATTTGACGAAGCATCTTCCATTATAAGGTCAATTAGCGGGGTAAGCTCTGTTGAAAAGAGCGAGGATGAAAGCCTCACATCTCTTGTTGTGACAGTCAGCGGAGTTGATGATGTAAGGCCCCTCATATTTGATGCTGCAGTAAAAAACAGCTGGGTTTTATACGAAATGAAACAGGATTATCTGAGCCTTGAGAATATTTTCAGGGAACTTACAGCAGGAGGGGACAATGAAAAGATTTGATGGGATATATATAGTGGCAGGGAGAGAGCTGAAAAGTTATTTTTCCAGTCCCATAGCATATATAGTAATTACTGTTTTTTTAATATTTACCGGATTTTCTTTTTTTAAGGATTTCTTTTATTTTAACCAGGCTGAAATGCGAAGCCTGTTTCAGCTTTTACCGGTAATGTTTACCTTTGTAATACCTGCTGTAACAATGAGGCTTTTTACTGAGGAGAGACATTCCGGATCTCTTGAAATTCTTTTGACACTCCCTCTTTCAACTACGGAAGTAGTGCTGGGGAAATTCTTTTCAGCTCTGATTTTTTCAATGGTTATGATATGTCCCACACTTTTTTATCTTTTTACTGTTATACTTGTGGGAAATCCTGATCCGGGACCTGTTGCAGGCGGTTATATAGGAACAGTTTTTCTTGCAGCTGCTTCAGTATCTATAGGTCTTTTATTCTCATCTATCACAAGAAACCAGATTGTTTCCTTTATACTTGCATTTGCCGCTCTTTTCTTTTTATGGCTTATTGATAAAGTTGTAATTTTTATTCCATCTTCACTGGGGTTTCTTGCATATTCCGGAATGGATTTTCATTTTCAGAATATATCCAGAGGCATAATAGATTCCAGGGACATTATTTATTTTCTGTCAGTTACAGCTGTTTCAATAATGCTGACTGTCAGGATACTTGAAAAGAGGAGATAGGGGAATGAAAATAAAGGATTATATAATATTTCTCAGAAAAGGACTTATGGACTTTTTTAAAACAGACGGAAAAACCTCTCAGCTAATATTAAATATAATAATAATATTGATGATTAATATTGCCGGAGCTTCTCTGGTTATGCGTTTCGACCTTACCGGTTCCGGGGCATATTCCCTTTCCGAAAAAAGTAAAAATCTGGTCAGCAATCTGGATGAGAAACTTAAAATAAAGGTCTTTTTTTCCGAAGATCTTCCAGCTGAGCACAGCGCTGTATCCAGATATCTTAAAGATATTCTTCAGGAATACAGCTTCCACGGTAACAGGAATTTTTCATACGAAATAGTTCCGCAGGATAAACTGGAAAAGGAGGCCGCAGATTACGGCATCAGACCAGTACAGAGCAGGGAATTTGTCAGTGACCAGATTAAAGTCCGCAATGTGTATATGGGACTGGTTCTACAGCATGGTGATCTTATAGAAAGAATTGAGGCTTTAACATCATCAGCGGGCCTTGAATATGAAATAACCTCGCGCATTGACAAAATGACATCAAAAATAGACAGT
>CAYYKZ010000083.1:5215-9907 GCA_964468455.1 uncultured Leptospirales bacterium
ATTAAAATAAAGGAACCCCTTAATCTTACACTCTACCTTGATCCAAGGCTTACAAAACTCCCGATAAACGGAATAGGCAGGGTGGAAAGCCTGGTAAAAGCTGCTGCAGAGCGGAGCAGCAGGAATAATTACGGGAAAATAAAACTGAATGTATTAAATCCGGCTGACCTTCAAAAAGAAAGCGATCCTGTTAAACTATACGGCATTCCGGGATTAAGATGGAAAAGCATGAGGACCCCTTCGGGAGAATTTATAAAAGCTGGAGAAACCGCATTCGGACTTGTGCTTACTGGTAATAACAGGTTCCGGATAATTGATATCAATTTTATTCCTTCGGTTTACAGTGCAGATGAGATGGAAATTGTAAATATACTCGAAGATGAAATCAATAAAGCAGTGGGCAATATACTCAGCCGCAACAGGGAAGTGGCATACATTGTCGGACATGGTATACCTGAATTGAGGGATGAAAGAAATCCGGAAGGAGCTTCGCTTTTTAATGAGCTGCTTTCAGGGATGTACAGTCTTAAGGAGATTGATCTGAAAAAAGATGATCTGCCCCGCAGTGCGGATGTAATGATAATAAACGGTCCGGCAACAGAATTCTCGGAATCAGAAAAATATAAAATTGACCAGTTCCTTATGCAGGGTAAATCTCTTCTTTATTTTGCCAATTCCTTCATGGAAATCAGTCCCGGACAGGGTCAGGAACTTATGGGCGGCCGGCCAATGGTTGTTCCAGTATCCTCCGGGCTTGAGCCATTGCTTGAGCATTACGGCGTTAAAATAAACAAAGATGTTGTCCTGGATACCAGTTGTGCCAGAGTTCCCATTGGCAACATGATTAGTGAATATCCCTTAATGCCTGTTATAAGAGAAGATGGGTTAAACAGGGATAATATTGCAACAAAATATATAAACAGCGCCCTTTTTATAAAAGCATCATCACTTGAATCCTCCCTTCAGGAAGGCGAAGAAGGTGCTGAATACTATGATTTAATAAGAACCTCCCCTGAAAGCTGGATAATGGAGGGACGCGTCAATTTTGACCCCGGGGCCATGATCCCTCCTGATAGTGACGAAATGAAAAGCCGTACAGTGGCTGCCCTTGTTTCAGGGAAATTCAGCAGCTACTATAAAGATAAAGAGAAGCCTGCAGGTTCAAAAAAACCGGGCCTTATACCCGAACGGGAAAGACTGGAGAAAACTGTAAGTTCCGGTGATTCCCGAATTCTGGTTGTAGGTTCATCTGAAATAACAACATCAGCTTTTATCGATTATGCCGGCAAAAGCGGTTCTTCAGGAAGCGGAGGCAATGCTAACGTTGTACTTTTACATGCCTTTGTGGATTATCTTTCCGGCAATTATTATGTTCCTGAAATGAAAAGTAAAAGCTTAAGTTTCAGACCTCTGGACAGGACAGATGATAAAACCAGGTTCCTGCTCAAAGTTATTAACATGGGTATGGTTCCGTTTTTTGTAATACTTTCAGGTCTTGTTGTATGGAGAAGACGCATAGCAAGAAAAATGTATATAGAAAAAGAATTTATGGAAGGTGTAAATAAATGAGCAGGAAAAAAATAATAAGCCTGGGAGTAATTATAATCCTCGGGCTTGTCATATTATTATCAAAGATTAATTTTAATGGTTCTGCTCCGGATCTTAAACCATGGAAAGGCGATGCAGATGAAATATTAGTAAAATCATCTGATTATAATATCCGTCTCTACAAAGAAGGGGGTATCTGGCTTATCAGCGATAAAGGATATCCTGCTGATAATGATTTCATTGAATCAATGGTGAAAAAAGTAAGGGATCTTAAACTTATTGATATTATCTCGGAAAAGGGTTATACTGAAAGATATGGCCTCACTGAGGATGACAGGGTTCATGTGCAGGTTAAAATTAATGGAGAAACAGTGAGAGACCTTTACCTTGGGGAAGAGGCGTCAACTAATAATCATGTCTATCTTATGATTGATGATTATCCGGGAATATATCTTGCATCAGGAGTAATGACTCCCGATTTTACCCGTGAGGTCGATGAACTGAGTAATAAAGTAATAGCAGATGTAAAAAGAGATAATATTGAGTCAATTTCTGTAAAGTACAGGGGTAGAACTTATTCTTTCTATCAGGAGCTTGAAGGAAACAGTGGTGACGTTGATGAAGAAGGCCCTGTGAGTGACACGAGGAAGTGGTACTGCAGGGGATTCGGCAAAAAAGAAGTGGCTCCTGAAAAAATAAATTCAATGCTTTCAGTATTCGGTTCATTAAGGGCCGATACATTTCCTGAAGGAGTAATTGAGAAATCTCTCGGCATGGCAGGTACTGTAGTAAAAGTTAGAGCCGGAGGCCGGGATATTGAGCTTAATATTTACGGTAGAACAGGGGATGGTAAGTTCTATGCATCATCTACAGAAAGTCCGTATGTATTTACAATTAGTGACTGGCTTGCAGAAAGATTTTTTATTGAAAAAATAGGGGATATTTTTATAGATTGAAAAGAAGAAAGGATTCTTGCAGGTATATAATGGAGTAAAATTTTTAAGTAATTCCGGTAATATTTTAAGAGCCTGACCGGGAGAAGGGTCTTCCGGAAAATTTTTAATAAATTTTTAGTGGATTTAAAATATCTTTAATTGAGAGGATATCATATGTCTGAAGAAATATCAAATGCAAGTAACCAGCTTATACTGGCCCAGGAATTCAGGCCGGATAACATTACAATAATACCCATATCCCAGAGGCCTATTTTCCCGGGTATGATGATACCGCTTATCCTTACAGGGGATTTTATGGTAGAAAGCGCCCAGGCCATTATTGATTCTCCAAATAAAATCGGAGGAGTAGTTCTTATAAAAAATCAGCACGATGGAATTGCAAAGTCTGAAGACCTTTACAGTGTCGGTGTGGCAGTAAAGCTGATTAAAATTACTCCGGTAGATGAAAAGACAGTTCAGGTAATGCTTAATGCCCTTGGCAGGTTTACCCTTAAAGAGGTTATTCAGGATGAACCTGTTATGAAATGGAATGTGGAACATTATTATGAGGCGGAATTTAAGCCTACAGAGGAAATGAAGGCATATTCTATGGCAATAATAAGCTCTGTGAAGGATCTTATTAAAACCAATTCTCTTTTTCAGGAGGAGCTTAAGCTTTTTCTGAACCGTTTCAGTGTTGAAGATCCGGGAAAGCTTTCAGACTTTGTTGCTTCCATGACTACAGCAGATTCTGCAGAGGTTCAGGATGTTCTGGAAACATTTGATGTGAGACAGCGTGTTAAAAAGGTACTTCTTTTACTCAAGAAAGAGATTGAATTGAGTAAACTTCAGAAAAAAATAACCCAGCAGATAGAGGAGAAGATTTCCAAACAGCAGAAGGAGTTTTTCCTTAAAGAACAGCTTAAGGAGATAAAAAAGGAGCTTGGCCTTGAAAAGGATGAAAAAAGTTCTGAAATAGAGAAATTTGAAAAGCGCATAGAAAGCCTCAAACTCACAGAAGAAGCTGCATCGAAAATTGATGAGGAGCTTAATAAAATGAGGCTCCTTGAACCGCACTCGGCTGAATATGGTGTAAGCAGAAATTATCTTGACTGGCTTACGTCACTACCCTGGGGAGTTTATTCAGAGGATAACTATGATATTGCAAAGGCGCGTAAAATACTGGACAGGGATCATTACGGCCTTGATGATATAAAGGACAGAATACTTGAGTTTATTTCTACAGGTAAGATGAAGGGTAATATTTCAGGTTCAATAATCTGTTTTATAGGCCCTCCGGGAGTTGGTAAAACATCAATAGGTAAGTCTGTTGCAGAAGCATTAAACCGGAAGTTTTTCAGGTTCTCCCTTGGCGGGATGAGGGATGAAGCTGAAATAAAGGGGCACAGGAGAACCTACATAGGCGCAATGCCCGGTAAAATAATGCAGAGTCTTAAAACCGTAGGTGTGGCCAATCCTGTAATAATGCTTGATGAAATAGACAAAATCGGGGCCAGCTTTCAGGGTGATCCGGCATCTGCCCTGCTTGAGGTGCTCGATTCAGAGCAGAATATCAGTTTCCTTGATCATTATATTGATTTGCGTTTTGACATTTCCAATGTGCTTTTTATCGCAACAGCAAACCAGATTGATACAATTCCTGCACCTCTTCTGGACCGGATGGAAATCATGAAACTTTCCGGTTATATATTGGAAGAAAAGCTTGAAATAGCAAAGAAATATCTGATAAACAAGCAGCTTTCAGCTCATGGCCTTAAAAAGGGGATGGTTAAAATTGATAATAATGCCCTTAAAAAAATTATAGACGGCTATGCAAGAGAGGCGGGAGTACGTTCCCTTGAAAACAATATTAAGAAAATAATGAGGAAAAGTACCAGAAAGTTTGCAGAAGGGGAAACAGGTTCAATAAGTGTAAATGGAAGCAACCTGGAGGAGTTCCTTGGTCAGCCCAGATTTACTGATGAATCCCTTTATGATAAGAGTATTCCCGGTGTTGTTATGGGGCTGGCCTGGACAAGCCTTGGCGGTACAACTCTTTATATTGAGGCAACCGCAGTGCCGTCAAAAAATAAAGGTTTTAAGCAGACAGGCCAGCTTAAAGATGTAATGCGGGAGTCATCTGAAATAGCCTATACCTATATTCAGTCAAAGATAAAAGATTATAAAATTGAACCTTCTTTTTTTGAAA
>CAYYKZ010000084.1:0-9732 GCA_964468455.1 uncultured Leptospirales bacterium
ATTATGACAGAAGATCTTAATCTGATAGAAGAGCAGATATTGAAAATATTTAATGCTCAGAAAAAAAAGGCAAACGAACCTCTTTCTAACAAAAAGGTTCTTGAAGAAGCACAAAAAGGACTCGCAACAATTCTGAGCAGCATACTGAAAGAACTTCAGGAAAAAGGTATGATAACAGAAAAGGGTGACACCCTTGTTCTTACAGCAAAAGGTGATGACTACCTGTACAAATACAACTTTTATGCTGATTATTAAAAAACATTTAAAAATGAAACAGGAACATGAATGCGGCTTAATGCCGCATTCTTTATAACCGGAATAAATGAAAAGTTAAACAAAATTAAAATACCTTTTACCTTTTCTGAATTGACAAATATTTAAAACATTTTTTATATTTTTCATACAGCCCTACAGTAACAAAATCATTTAATAAATTAGCTTAATAATTCTATTTCTTATCACCCGGGAGAAAACATATGAATATTCTGTACAACCTGAGAGGTGTGCTCTGTTTTACATTAATCCTGATAAACACATTATTCGGGTACCCCTTTTTAATGTTTTTTTCTTTTATAAAACTTATACCAGTTAAACCCATTAGATGGATTTCCACAAAAATACTGACATTTATTGCCACAGTATGGATTGGATTCAACAATCTCTGCCTTGATTATATAGTAAGAATAAAGATAGATGCCCGGGGACTTGATGACCTTAATAAAAATGAGTGGTATCTTGTAATATCAAATCACCAGGCCTGGAGTGATATAATGATACTCCAGAGACTCCTCAACAGCAGGATTCCTCTTTTAAAATTCTTTCTTAAGCAGGAGCTTATATGGGTTCCCTTAATGGGATTTGCCTGGTGGGCTCTTGATTTCCCCTTTATGAAAAGATATTCTTCCGAATTTATAAAGAAAAATCCCCATTTGAAGGGGAAAGATATTGAAATCACACGCAAGGCATGCGAAAAATATAAAACCATGCCTGTATCAATTATGAATTTTGTAGAAGGGACACGCTTTACCGCGGAAAAACATAAAAGAAAAAATTCTCCTTATAAAAATCTCCTCCCACCAAGAGCAGGAGGCGTGGGTTTTGTTTTTACAGCAATGGGACAGCAGATCAATGTAATACTTAATGTAACCATAATATACCCTGAAGTCCCCTCCGACTTCTGGAGCTTCCTTTGCGGAAAAGTGAAATCCGCCAAAGTTATTATTGAAAAAATTCCTGTTACCGGAGAGCTTATTGGAGATTATGAAAATGATAAGACTTATCATGAAAGCTTTAAAAGCTGGGTAAATAATCTCTGGCAGGAAAAAGATAACCTTATAGAAAAGGAAAAGCAGTGCCTCTAATATAAACAGGCAGGAATATAATGGAACTTAAGATTCTGCTATGGGCAAATTTATCGCTTTTCATATTACATGAGATGGATGCGATATACAGAAAAGAGTGGATGATGCTTTATCCCGTAAACAGACTTCCTGAATCTACAGCACATGTTCTTTTTACGGGGATGCACTTTTTTCTGTATATGGCAATATTCATTCTGCTTCACGAGCATTTCTTATTCTTATTCTGGAGTATGAATATTTTCGGTATACTCCATCTGGCCCTTCATATTGTATTTGGAAAACACCGCAACAATGAAATGAACAATATCTTCTCCCTTGGAATAATAATTCTCATGGCTGTTCTCTCCTCTATTTCTGCCGCCTTATACTTTTTTTCTCACCTGAATTCATAATCAGACAAAAGAAACAATACGTGCAGATAATACGAAAATATACTAAAAAAAATTGATCTATCTTCATTAACTACCACTTACTGATTGACAATAAAATATTTTTTTTATAATCAATGCTTTAATAAACGTATAAAAAACTTAAATACATTTGCTTGGAAGAAACAGAAACAAACGGTATAATATCAGAACATTCAATAAATAAAAAAACGACTCATAAGCCGGGGTATCATCATGAACAAGCTAACCATTTACCTTAACAAAGTTAAAATCTCCACCAGATTTACAGCAATGAATACAGGTTTTATTATTCTTATAATTATAATTATCTCCCTTTCAATGAATATTATTGTAAAAAAAGTTCTTAACCAGTATTTCCGTAATGAAGTTATTGAGAAATCGGAAGTACTCAGCCGGAATGTTCAGGATCTCATAAAAAAAGCAGAAAAGGAGAGCAGCTTTTTTTCTGGAACCCCTTTATTAGCGGAGATAATCCAGTCAAAAAATACTCAGGCAGGTGTTAAGCTGGGAAAACTTGCCATGTCAACCATGGAGTTAGGATATTTTGCAATAACTGATAATACAGGTAAAATTATAGCAAGAGGTCACGATCCTGAAAAATATGGAGACAGCATAGCATACCAGTATACCATGCAGAAAGCACTAAAGGGTGAACAAAGTACGGGAATAGAAGAAGGAACTGTACTTAGATATACAATCAGATCCGCTTCACCTGTTTTCAACAGCAATGGTGATGTTGCAGGTGTGGTAACACTGGGATATAACCTTTCCAACGAGGATTTTGTTGATAATCAAAAGGAAATATTAGGGTGTGATGTTACCATCTTTCATGGAATTGAAAGGGTTACAACTACTATTATGAAGGATGGAGAACGACTGGTAGGAACTAAACTTGAACATCAGGTTATCATAGATACTGTTTTAAAAGATGGGAATAACTTCTACGGAGAAGCAACCATTCTTGGTATGCCCTATCTTACAGCTTATATGCCTATACGAAATGTTGACAATACTATTTCAGGGATTCTTTTTATAGGCAAAAATTCAAACATAGTAAAAGAACTTACATCCAGACTTTTTATATCACTAAATATCATACTCATTATCCTCGGTATCACCGGTATTTTATCTTTTTATTTTGCCATGAAAAAAATACTTTTAAACAAGCTGAGAATTCTCACAAGAAGGCTAAAGGATATATCCGAAGGTGAAGGAGATCTTACAAAAAAAATTGATATTACTAATGAAGATGAAATCGGGATACTGTCCGGGTACTTTAATAATTTTGTTGAAAAAATCAGAGGTGTTATTGACAGCATAAAAGCATTATCAGATGAACTCACCGCAATGTCAAATGAACTTTCAGCCTCTTCACTGACCTTCTCCGACAATGCTCAGAATCAGGCATCTTCGGTTGAGGAGGTAACCGCAACTACAGAAGAGTTATCAGCAGGAACAGAAAATATTGCTGACAGCACAAAAATTCAGTCTGATAACCTTAATGAAATGGTTACCAGGATGAACGACCTTTCAGCTATGATAAAAGATATGAATACCAGAATTCTGGAATCAAAAAAAATCACCGAAGAAATGGCATCAAATGCAATGTCAGGAGAAGAATCCTTAAAATTTATGAACGAAAGTATGACCAAAATAGATGACAGTTCCAGACAGATGAATAATATAATAAAAATGATTAATGATATTTCCGAACAGATAAATCTGCTCTCTCTCAACGCTGCTATTGAATCAGCCAGGGCTGGTGAAGCAGGAAGAGGCTTTGCAGTAGTAGCAGATGAAATATCAAAGCTCGCTGATCAGACAGCCGGGAGTATAAAAGAAATTGATTCACTGATTAAACTTAATGATGCAGAGATTAAGAAAGGGATAACCAATGCTTCTGAAACAAACAGAACTATAGGCTTCATTATTGAAGGAGTTGAATCTCTGAGTAATATGATGAATAATATTTCAGGATTCATGGGTAAACAGTTAGAAGCGAATGAAGAGATGAATTCTATTGCAGGACTTGTGACATCCAAAACTGATGAAATCCGCAATGCAACATCCGAACATAAAAGTTCAACTATCGAAATAGTCCGTGCCACATCAAGCATAAATGAAATGACTCAGGCTATTGCATCAGCTTCAGAAGAAATGGCATCCACAACAGAAGAGATATTCAGTATGGCGGAAAAACTGAAAGCAAAAGTTGATTTTTTCAAAACATGATTCCGGACATTAACAAAAAGTAAAGAGCTCAAAAAAAGCTTGTATTTTCTGCTCTTTACTTTTTGTTTACTCTACACTATTTAGATCCGGGAATCATATGAGAAAAGTTTTACTGACAACGTTTATTTTTGTTACATATATTTTAATCTCTTTTCAGCTAATCGCACAGGAAAATCCAGGCAGCATTGACTGGAAATATATTGACGCCGGTAATTACAGGATAATATTCCCTTCCGGCCTTGAAGACACAGCTCAACGTACCGCAAATCTCATGGTTTATTATGAAAAGTTTAATTACAACAGCATAAAGTCAACTCCATCCTTTATTCCTATAGTATTGATAAATAACATTACTGATCCGAATGGATTTGTTTCACCTGCACCATTTTATTCCCACTGGTTTACCACTCCTTCATCTTTCAGCTCTGTTGAATGGTTCAGGAGCCTTGCCATTCATGAAGGGAGACATATGGTTCAGATGAATAAACTGAAGGACGGGCCGGGGAAAAAAACCTGGTCAATACTTTTTGGTGATGCGGGAAGCGCTTTTTTTCAGGCTTTATACATACCTGCATGGTTCATGGAAGGTGATGCTGTAAATATGGAGACTGCACTTACACGGGGAGGCCGTGGCAGGCTCCCCTGGTTTTCACTCTGGCATAGGACACTTGAATTATCAGATGTCAGATACTCATACTACAGGTCTTATCTGGGGTCAGATGATGACCTTTATCCTTACTCAGATTACTACAGGCTGGGCTATCTTTTAAGCACTTATATCAGATCTCATTACGGGAAGGACATATGGGATAGAGTGCTTAATAACACAGGAAAATATTTTCTATTTCATAATTTTGACAGATCCATTGAAATTGAAACAGGCAAAAGCGTTGCTGAAATTTACAAAGATGCGTTAAACGAATATAACCTTTTGTGGGAATCACAGCTTTCAGGACTTAAATTAACTGACGCTGTTTTTATTTCACCCGTCAGGAACGGGAAATGGGACAGTTACTTTTACCCTCATCCTCTTGGAAACAATACCACAGCAGCATTACATTTTACAAGGGATTCAGAAACTTCTCTGGTCAGAATAAACTTAAACGGGAAACAGGATGTATTAACCAGACTACCATTTGAAGCAGCAACACCAGCTTTCATGTCTGAAAAAAGTATATCAGTTTCTCAGAGTAAAGTACTATGGCGTGAAAAAAAACCTGACCCCAGATGGGGATACAGGAACTATTCCAATCTTAAATTATTTGATATAAAATCCGGAAAAACAAAAACCCTTACCAGTAAAGGGAAATATATATCCTCATCTCTATCCCCGGACGGAAACTTTGCAGCAGGAGTTGAATACTCTCCTGACTTAAAATACTATGTTAATATTATTAAAACTGATACAGGAGAGCTGGTACAAAGGAGTGATGTTACAGATACAGGTTTTATATTTGATCCGGCCATATCAGAAGATGGCAGAAATATTGCATTTGCCTCTCTCACTGACAAGGGGAACAGACTTCTACTATTCAATATTGAAAACGAAAAATTTGAAACAATAATTGACTACACCAGTGAAGAACAGATAAAAGCTCCTGTTTTTTACAAAAACTATATCCTTTACAATTCCGGTTTTTCCGGGATTGATAATATTTATGCTGTTGAAATAAAGACCGGGAAAAAATTTCAGGTAACATCAAGGCCTTTCGGAGCATACTACCCTTCCGTCTCCTCTGATGAAGAAATTCTTTACTTCAACGACTATTCTATTAATGGATACCGGGCAGCTTCAATTAAGCTTCAGCCATCTTCATGGACTCCTATAGAAAAAGTCGAAAAAAATATAATCAACGATATTAAGCCTATTCTGGAACAGGAACTTCCTGATGGCCTGCCGGATAATCCGGAGGTCCAGGAGAAAGAATATGATGTGAAAAACTATTATCCTGCTCTTAACCTTATAAATGTTTACGGCTGGTTCCCCGGCTTTAACTCTACTTCAAGCGAATTCTATTTTTCTGTTTTTTCCCGCGATGTTCTTCACACAACAGTCTTAAGTGCATCATATATCCGTAATTTTAATGAAAAAACCAATGCAGGAGTAATTACAGCCATATACAGCAGATTCTATCCTGTAATAACCATGTATGGCGGTTATGGGGACAGAACTATTCTACTGGATAAAGATGAATCTGATACAGGCGATTCAGGTGAATATGCAAAGTGGCGGGAGACCAAAGGGGTGGCGGGAATTTCTCTGCCTCTTAATTTTTCAAGAGGCAGACACAAAACCTTATTTAATGCAGCTGTAAATGGCGGAATTATAAAAATTTCAGAAAAGGATTATGATAACATCTATATATATCAGGATATTAACAGAGACGGTACCCTGAATTATATTAATTATTCAGGTACAATCTCTCATATCATGGAAGATAACCTGATAGCAGTTGCTCCTCGCATGGGGCAGATTATTAACATGTCATACAGTCATACCAGTGATAATTCGGATTACATAGGTAATCTTTTCTCAGGTGAACTGTCAATATACCTCCCGGGAATTTTAAACTCACACAGTATTAAACTTACAGGAGCTTTAGAATATCTGGATTATGAAAGCTATGCTTTTCAATCTGAGATTCTTTTCCCAAGAGGGTATGATGAAATACGCCACGAAACATTTACAAAAGGTGGAATTGATTATGCCTTTCCCCTGGTTAACATGTCAGCAAATATCTGGGAATTAACCTACATCAGAAGAATAAATGGAGCTGTTTTTTTTGATTACGGGAGAGGTAAAACCGGCCGTGTATCAAAAATCTATCCGTCAGCAGGAGTGGAACTTACAGTAAGACAGAACCTTCTCTCCAACATATACCTGGACATTGAAGCGGGTTTAAGATATTCACGCTGTATTGAAACGGATGAGAATAAATTTGATTTTATTTTAAAAACGCCCATGTAACCTGAGGCGATATTCTAACGGTCTCTCCATACAGCCTCAGGATCTCTGAAAAGTATGTCAGCCGGATCAAAATCTTCAGGGTCATAATCTTTCCCCAGCCAGCTTATAACTTCACTGTGTTCTTCATGATTTTTGTTTTTCAGGGCTACAAGTATATCTTCATATTCCCATGGCCCGCCGCTGTTTTCAGGAGGTGATGAGCGTTTACCGTCAAGACATACAGGATACTCCTTTTTTTTATCAGCGGGAAGAATTTTTTCAAGAACTACATGATGTTCCCAGCCATCTTCGAAATCATAGAGATATCCGAATTCCTGTTTCTCTTTTTTTATATGATCAGATATTTTTTCATCCCTTTCATTAAGGGCATCATAAATCATTTCATCATCAGGCAGTGCAATAATATATATAGAATCCTCATTATTTTCATTCATAACAAATTCATGGAGCTGTGAGTCGGACCATTCCATGACATCCTGAATTGCGCAATGGAGATCCCAGAAGGTATAGGAATCTGGAACCTCTATTCTTCTCCATATCTCAGGTTTTATATCTTTAAGAGTAATTTTAAACTGATAAACATTATTCATTTCATCTTTCATAGATAATTGCTCATCCTTAATTCAGACATAATTATTAAACATTGCATAAACTATTTACCCGATCCCGAGGAATGGGGCAAGTAGAATTTTTGTTTTTTTATTTTTTTACATTACTGGAGTTGATTTAGCATATTTATTGATAAATCATATTATAGACGGCAGGTATTATTAATCTGCATTTAACAATAGGCGCTTACTGCTCATAATAGAGAACGGTTTCCTTACAGTTAAAGGTGATCCCTTAGAACAGAATTATAGGCCTTAACAATTCAGTATCCCCTCTTATCATCTGCTTTTTTCGTATATCTTATATAATAACTATTAAAAATACTGCAGAATAAATAATTAAATACTTTTGTAAGTATATCTATTACTCTGTAGCATAATTATCAAAATAACCCTGAATTAAAATTACCGGTGTACCCTTATCGCCGCTGCCGCTTGTAAGATCACATAAGCTGCCAAGTAAATCTGTAAGGTCACGGGGAGTAGTTCCCTGTGATTCTATTTTCCCTGTAAGGTCAGCATCCTTCGACTTTATACACTCCTTCATGGCCCTGTTTACTTCATCTCCCTTAAGGCTGCCAAGCTGATTATCCGCAAAGTATTTCAGTTTAATTTCATTGGGAATACCCTTAAGGCCGTCAGTAAAAGCAGGAGAAACAACCGGATCAGCAAGTTCCCATATTTTGCCCCTGGGATCCTTAAAGGCTCCGTCACCATAAATCATTACCTCAATATTCTTACCGGTTATTTCATTAATTTTTTTCTTTATATCATCAACCAGAACCTGTCCCTCTCTGGGGAAAAGCTTAATTTTATAATCTGTCGCTTTGTTAGATCCAAGAAGGCCATACTGTTCATTATAGCCTCTCCCCTTAACCGGAGTGCTGCATATTTCATCAAGACAGTAGACAGTTTGAGCTCCCGCTTTTATGAGGCGCTTTTTTGTTCTTGCCCTTGAATGTATATCAGCAGCTAAAACATTTTTTGTATATTTTAAAATCTCTGCAGGATCATTGGCAAGAATTACGGTAATATTGTTATTTACACCCAGCTCTTTATAAAATTTGATGTAATCAACTCCTGTAAATTCATGTTTATAAGAACCAAAAAGTTTCATAAAATCATCTTCCGTTAAAACCTGCTCCCATGGATCAATGTCAAGTTCATCCATTTTCTCTATATCCATAATATGATTACCAACTTCATCAGCAGGATAACTAAGCAAAAGAAATACCCTGTCTGCTCCCTTTGCGATACCCTGGAGTATCATAGAAAAACGGTTTCTGCTTAAAATCGGGAAAACAACACCCACTTCTCCCTTAAACTTTTCTCTCACTTCCTCTGCTATATCATCAATGGTTACATAATTCCCCTGAGACCTTGCCACAATTGATTCTGTTATTCCTATAACATCCCTGTCACGAATTCCAAATTTTTCGCTCTCACAGGCAGATTGTAACGCTGCAATAACTATATCAGCAACATTGTCACCCTCCTTAACTATGGGTGTTCTTATCCCGCGTACAACAGTTCCTAATGCTCTTGCCATAGCAATACCTCTTAAATTCAGATTCACATCAGATTAATCCGGCTCAATTATAATGCATCAGCAAAGTATGGCAGGATCAACACTTTCACTTCCTGCTGATTCCCTGTAAGCTTCAAGAAAATGGCTCCTTAAGCTTAAAAAAAGCTGGTTTTCAAGATATTCCAGGTATGACTTAAAAAGAACCTTCAGATCATATCGCAATATAAAGATATCATCAGCATATTCTTCACTATTTTTAACTTCAATAAATTCAAATTTATGCCGGGATTTTTCTGTAATAATATCACTGTAGGTAATTTTACGGAATTTCTCTTTATTCTCTTCATCAAATAATCCGTATTCACTTTCCGGGAAATTAAATTCATAATGAATTCCGGTTACTATATTTTTCTTAATTTCAAACTCATCCTCAGTAATTACTGTATCATCAAAAAATTTAACAAGATTATAGTAACCGGCAATATTATTTTCATACTTGCGGTAAAAATGTTCTCTGCATAAGCCGGTATATTCATCAAGGGTATAATCCACATAAATATCTTTTGTAAATATCATAACACCGCAGAAATCGCACATTGAATGTTTCTTTTCCAGATTAATCATG
>CAYYKZ010000085.1:0-9426 GCA_964468455.1 uncultured Leptospirales bacterium
CATTAATACGATCTTTCTGCATACCGTAGTCAAGGGTGTTTTCTATCCGGTCAACTTTCAGTTTATCTTCTTTGGCATCTGCTTCAGTGTACTTATTTTCAGGCTCAGCAGTTTTTTGATCTTCAGTGGTGGCCTTGCCGCTCTCCTTGTCATTTTTTCCCTGGGCTGATATTTTTTGGATTGCGCTCATTGATATAAGGATTATCAATATGAAAGTTGTTATTTTGTGTATCATTATGCCTCTCATTTTATAAAACTTTTATATATTATCGGTATATAAAGTTAAGGTATAGAGTTTTTTGACAATCTGCTTTACCTGCTGTTGCAATATTTTTTTTGTAAAGCAGTATTATTAAAAATTTTCTACCGGATTTAGCTTAAACCTGGAGTGTTGAAATGAAAAAAATATTGTTTATTTATATTGCAGCTTTTTTATCTGTTTCGATTTTTGCCAGTGAATCGGATGAAATATTTAAAGAGATCGGAAAGGAGATATCCGGTCTGGGGAGCAGTCTCAGGAACGGGACAATCGCGGTTTTCCCATTGGAAACTCCCGGAGCTTCAGGTTCAGCTTATGGCAATTATGCTGCTGATAAAATAGCATCTTTTATTATTAAAGAAGGGACTTTAAAACTGGTTGAAAGGGAACGGTTAAACAGCATAATCATTGAAAAAGAGCTGTCCATGATTGGAGTTGTGGAGGAAAATGAAGCAAGAAAAATAGGGAAGCTTCTATCTGTTGATGCAGTTGTAGTTGGGAGTATTTACCGCACTGAAAAAGGGAGAGAGATTTCTGTGCGTGTTATAGATACGCAATCAGGACAAATATTAGCCCTTATTACCAGGAATTACACCGATACTTCGCAAGTTCCTGGTGAGAAAAAAAAGTCGGGATTTACAGGTACATGGAAAGTTACAGCAACTGCTCCTTATCTAAAAGAGAGGGGAATGAATTATGAGAAATTAATATTGAATGAAGACGGAACATTCTCATTATTTCTTATAAATAACGCGGACAGGTATGTAGAAATAAAAGGTAGATACTGGATAGATAATAACAATATTGATTATATGCCTCTTGAAATGTATATGGATAATGAAAGAACATACTTCCAGAAAAAGAGCAGGAGGCTGGAAGGAACAATTTACCTTGTAAAAGACGAACTTCACTTCAATTATGTAAGTATGGGAACTTCAAAAAGAACCAGGCTTGACGCAAATAATCCACTCTATAGGTGTATTGCTGAATCAGTTGAATAAGTGAAATCCGGTCCTTTTACAGTTTATAGAATTAATAAATAATTCTATAAACTGTGGTAACTACTCAGCTATTTGTAAAACTGGTTACCTGTTAAAATATGCCACAGAGGCACAGAGACTCAGAGAATTATTCTTTTTATCCCGTTTTCATATATTGATTCTAATAGTCCAGGGTCTGAATTTCTATGAACCTCAATCGCACAACCTGTATTCTTTTTTGTAATTTCATTCAAACTTTCAATCAAATAACATATTAATACCTCAGTGTCTTTGTGACTCCGTGGCAAAACAGCTGAGTAGTTGCAATTTATTGCTGAAATAAGACTGCAGTTCCTCCGCTAACTTCAGCGGGTTGTATTCAAAGGTTTAATCTGTCTGAATATCCAATGAATTAACAACGGATAATAATTCTTATTCATTCTTACTCCCAAACTTAAGTAAGTAAATCATCGTTATTTTACACAATTCTTTAACAATACCTTTATATATTCTTTATAATAAATGTGATTCTTCATTGTATATGAGTTATATATTAATAAAAGTTAATATAAGAGATAAATGGAGAATTTATGGAATATATTGAATCGTTTTACGAAAAAGTAAGCAGGGAAATGTCTCTCTTTAATTATGAGCAGTCTTTAAAATTCCCTGAAGATGAAATCCTTACAATAGATCTTCATTGCCACGACTATAACAGCAGTGAACCTGATGAGGTAATAGGGAGGATGATGAATGTACCTGAAACCTGGATACCATCTGAAGACCTTCTGAATATACTTAAAAAAAATAATTGTGATACCTATACAATTACGAATCATAATAATGCCAGGTCATGCTATGAAATGCAGGATAAAGGTGAAGATATTTTAACTGCTGCTGAATTCAGCTGTAAGGTTCCCGATTATGATGTGAGAATTCATGTTCTTGCATACGGATTTACTCCGGAGCAGGAGGTTAAACTCAATAAATACAGGCCTGATATATATAAGTTCCAGAGATACGCTTTGGAAAACAATATTGCCACAATCTGGGCACATCCCCTGTATCATTATAAAAAGAACGGGGAAATCCCCATGGATTTCTTTGATAAAATGGCCCTGGTTTTTGAAAGATTTGAAGTTATCAATGGACAGAGGGATTCATGGCAGAACATGCTGGTTAAGCATTGGGTCGAATCAATGACAGAGGAGACTCTTAAAAAATATGAGAAAAAATTTAAAATAAATGGAAGCGATTTCTGCAGCAGCCCATACAGAAAATCCATGTATGGAGGCTCGGATAGTCATATGGGTATTTTTGCCGGACTCTCCGGTACAAAACTCTTTGTGAAAAATCTTTCAGATGAACTTAAAACCTCAAGTAGATCGGAGCTTGCGCTGAAAGCTTTATTAAAAGGTGACAGCGCCCCCTTTGGAGGGTATAACAATACAGAAAAAATGACAATAACCTTTCTGGACTATTTTTGTCAGATCGGGATAAACATGGAAGACCCGGGACTGCTGAGGCTTATGCTTCATAAGGGTGACCCCAGGGACAAAATGCTTTCTTTTGCCCTGGTTAATGGTTTTTCAGAACTTCAGAGACACGGGCTGACCTTAAAGTTCCTTACGCTTTTTCATGAATCTTTAAGAGGGAAGGCTCCCGGCTTTGCAAGAAAGCTTATGGTGCCATCTGCCTATAAGCCTGTGTTTAAGGAAGCGGTTTCTATGGCAGGTGTTAGAATAAATAAACCTGAAGAGATGGTTGAGTCTTTTGATAAATCAATTTATAATATTTATTCATCCCTCTTTGAATTGATGATAAAGAGGCTTAACATAAAAATTGATGAAATAAAAAAAGGCCCCATGGCTGATATAAAGAATATTGATTCACTTATCGGAAATCTTGAAATACCGTCACAGATGCGGAAATTATTTGAAAGCGGTAATGGTTCTGCTAAAAAAGGGATAGCGGATATTAATATGCCTAAATTTCTGGATGGGCTCACATTCCCCTTCCTTGCATCAACAGTTATAATGGGAGCTAATTATGCTTCAGCAAATGTGATGTATAAATCCAGGGAAATGCTGAATTCTTTTTCCCGCAGGCTCAATCGTCTTAAATTTCCGGAAAGATTGTTATGGCTGAGTGATACTTTTGGAGACAGCAACGGAGTTTCAATGTTCCTGGCTCATATGCTGAAAGAGATTCAGAAACGCGACCTGCCTATAGATATTATGGTCTGCAGCGACAAGGTTGAACCGCAGAAAAATTTAATTGTTCTAAAACCTGTTGCTGAGTATACCCCTCCTTTTTATGAACATCAGCCTATACGGGTACCGAATATTCTTGATATTCACAGAATATTCAGATCAGGGGAGTATGACAGGATCCTCTGCTCCACTGAAGGGCCCATGGGTTTTGCCGCGTTTTTTCTGAAAAATTCATATTCTGTTCCGGCTTATTTTTATGTCCACACAGACTGGATTACTTTTGCGAAAACAACATTGAATTTATCCTCAGCTGCAATGAACCGTATGAGAAGGATTATACGGGCATTTTATAAATCCTTTGACGGAATTTTTGTACTTAATCGTGAACAGCGGAAGTGGCTCACAGGTCCGGAGATGGGATTTAAAAGAAACCAGGTAAAGCTTACATCTCACTGGGTAGATGAAAATTTCAAAAAAAGGGAAGTGAGTAAAAAAGAAGTATTCGGCCTTGAAAACAATTCTCCGGTTCTTCTTTATGTGGGAAGAATAAGCGAGGAGAAGGGGGTACTGGAGCTTCCATATATTTATTCAAAGGCAAAGGAAAAGGTTCCGGAACTTAAACTTGTTGTGGCAGGGAAAGGCCCTGATGAAGAAAAACTAAAAAGGGAAATTCCCGATGCATTATTTCTTGGATGGGTCGACCATTCAGACCTCCCTGCAATATATTCAGCAGCGGATATGCTTGTTCTCCCTTCAAAGTTCGATACATTCGGTAATGTTATAATAGAAGCTTTCAGTTGCGGATGCCCTGTAGTTTCCTATAACACAAAGGGCCCGGGAGATATTATAGAGCATGAGAAAAACGGATTTCTTGTAAACACAATGGAAAAGATGGCTGAAGCAACTGCAAGGTTTTTTGAAAACAGGGAAACAATGAAAAAACTTTCCAGGGGAGCATTGAAAAGGTCTGAAGATTTCAGTGCTGATGCTATTGTTGAACAGATGCTCACTGATACAGGACTAAAGTGAAAAAGAATCCCTGGTGGAAAACAGGTACAGTTTATCAGATTTATCCCAGAAGTTTTTTTGACTCCAATAAAGACGGGGTAGGTGATATAAGGGGTATTATTGAGAAACTTGATTACCTTCACTGGCTTGGAATCGATGCAGTCTGGATATCCCCGGTTAATACTTCCCCAATGTATGACTTCGGATATGATATAAGCAATTACAGGGATATTGATCCTGTTTACGGAAATCTTAAGGACTTTGACAGATTCATAAGTGAATCCCATAAACTGGGTATTAAAATAATTATGGATCTGGTGATAAATCACTCCTCCCATCTTCATCAATGGTTTGCTGAATCACGATCATCGAGAGTCAATCCTAAAAGAGACTGGTATATCTGGCGCGACGGCAATGGAGAGAAACCGCCAAACAACTGGAAGTCAGCATTTGGCGGAAGCGCCTGGGAATGGGATGATACTACCGGTCAGTACTATTTACACTCTTTCTTAAAAGAACAGCCCGATTTTAACTGGAGAAACGTTGAGCTGAAAAATGCGGTCTTTGAAGATGTCAGGTTCTGGCTCGACAGAGGTGTGGACGGGTTCAGGCTTGATGTAGTGAACTGGTATGTGAAGGATAAAAAATTCCGGAATAATCCCTTTACTGTTAAGCCACTGGATCCGGAAAAGCATAAATATGACAGAAACAGGCCGGAAACTCATGATATCATTAAAGAGCTGCGAACGCTTGTTGATTCATACGATGACAGGGTTTGTGTTGGTGAGGTATTTTCCCTTATGCCGGGTAATCCGGAACTCTCTGCATCTTTCCTGGGTAATGGTGAGGACGAGCTTCACCTTGCATTTGATTTCTCTATCATGTACAGGCTATGGAGTGCGAGGCAGTTTTACAGATCATTGAAGAGATGGTATAAGGCTATCCCGGAAAAGGGGTGGCCCTGTAATGTACTTTCCAACCATGATCAGCCAAGGGGCAGAAGCAGATATATGGGGAAGGAGGCCTGCGATGCCAGAGCCAGGGTTGCAGCGGTCTTCCTGCTGACTCTCAGGGGTACTCCCTTTCTTTATTATGGAGAGGAAATAGGGATGAGCAATACAAAGCTTGCCAGGAGTGAAATAGTTGATCCCCTTGGCAAGAAATTCTGGCCCATATACAAGGGGAGGGATGTTTCAAGAACACCTATGCAGTGGGATCAAAGCGATTATGCCGGATTTTCTACAGTAAGGCCCTGGCTACCTGTAAATAGTGATTATGAAAAAGTAAACGCTGCTGCTCAGATGAAGGACAGATATTCCATTCTGAATCTCTATAGAAAACTGATTTCTCTAAGAAAGAAAAATAAAGCCCTTACTCTTGGGGAGTGGATTCCTGTAGTAAAAGGTAAAAACAATGTTTTTGCATATTTCAGGATTTATAATGACGAAACTATTTTTGTAGCTTTGAATTTTTCATCCGCACCGCGTAAAATAAAAGCAGGGAACAGGGGACAGTGGAGGGTAATACTTTCTACCCACAGAACAAAATTTGAGCACTTTACTGAATTGAATTTTATTCTTTTACCAAATGAAGCTACAATAATCAAAAAAATAGGTGAACTTTAGACACCTGATTTGTATTGAAGAATCATTACTGACATATCATCGCCCTGAGCCTGACCATGCCTGTATTTTGCAATGTCTTTAATCAGGGCATCTTTAATAGCCAGGGTTCCATGAACCCGGTTTCTTAAAACAAGAGAAATGAGCCGCTTTTCTCCATATGGTTCATGGAGGTAATTGTTCTGTTCGGTTATGCCGTCACTTACTGAAAGAAAAAGTTCATTCTTTTTAAGCTTATACGATTTCAGGGCAGGAGATATTTCAGGTTGTATTCCAAGAGGAATATTATTATTCGAAGATTTTAACTGAAATGTTCTGTCCTCTTTCATTACATAAATGAGGGAATGCCCCATGTCATAAATTTTTGCTTCTCCTGTAGATTCGTCAAATATCATAAATATGCCGGTGATAAAATTTTCTCCATTAAAGAGATCATAGATATAGGAGTTTACTTTTGAAAGAAAACCGGTAAAATCATTTTCAAAGGCATAAATCGAAAACATGCTGCTTACTGCTACTGAGATTAATGCCGCTTTAATACCTTTTCCTGAAACATCGAAAAATATTACGGCCCATAGATTATCCTTTAATTGTCTTATTGAATGAAAGTCCCCACCTATACCTCCGGCCATTATTGAGGCGCCTGTAAATTCAAAATTATTATTGTTAAGGACTGTTTCTTCTTTAACTATAGCTTTATGTACTTTTCTTGCAGAGAAAATATCTCTGGTCATGAGATCTGAAAGATATATGGTAATATCTTTTGAAGAGAGTATTCCCTTGAAGCGGTCTTCACTGTCAGTCAGTATATAGTATTTGTCTTCATAATTCCGGAGCTCCTCTCTAAGTTCCTCTATAACCGAAAAGGTATTTCTTTTATAATATATAAACGGCGCCTGAGTCATAATGGAGCTTATGTTTCTGTTAAAATAAAGTTCTCTTCCAAACTTGCTCCCCATAAGATTAAGAAGGTGTTCCCTGTTTATAATCCCCAGTGCCTTCATCCCGGAATTTACTACGCATACAATGCGGACATGAGTGTCTTTGATTAAAGACTCAGTTAAATCTCCGGCGTTTGTGTTTTCATCCGCAAAATAGAGGCTCCCCGCTCTATTGCAAATAAGCTCCCCATATGTTTTTTCATTTGTTATAGACTGGAGTGTATTTGCGGAGTTATTCTCTGTATTTTTGTTATTCATATAATTTTTTATTTCAGATACTTGACAAGAAGCACCTGGTTCCCTTTCAGATTATATTTAACTTCATCAAAAATACTTCTGGTCATGGCAATTCCTCTGCCGTGTGCTATATAATTGTTATTGGTTTCTTCACCGCTTAATGACATAATTTTTTTATGGTTAAATCCCTTTCCCTGGTCAGTTATCTTATATATTGCCTTTTCAGGTGATATGAGATATTCGATTTTGACTTTCTTTGACGCATTATCCGGGTCTTTCTGCCGGTTATTCAATAATTCTATATAGCTGTCAGCAATAAGTGCTTCTGATTTATCTTCAAATGTTATGTTCAGGTTACCATGCTCAATCGAATTTATAATCATTTCACGCAAGGCCATTCGAATAAGATTAATATCATTCCTTGGAATATATCTCAGGAGATTTTCCGTAATTTTATGGCTTATTGTGTCTGCGGTGAGAAGCTGATTTGTTATGGAATATTCACTTTTTTCGCTTACAAAGAAATTTGATGTTTTATCCGCAGAGCTTTTTGAAGCTTTTCCAATAATTTCATTATGTCCGCCTGTTTCTATTATTTCAAGGGTAACAATAAGCTCCAGAGGCTCAATCATGTTCGGTGTTTTAAATTCAGCAGGGAATTCAACTCTTTTTATGTCTGTTTTAAGCTGATCAAGCTTTTCTTTTATGATTGTTTCTGAAACATCATTATCTATTGGATTTTTGTAGATTATATCAGAAAAATTAAAATTGTGAATATTGTCCGGATTTATTTTAAGCAGTTCCTTTATAGCCCTGTTGGCATTTAGAAACTGAAAATTATTATCAAGGGTAAAAATTATATCACCGGTTCCTTCAACTATTACACGATATTTTTTTTCTGATATTGATAAAAGCCGATTAATACTTTCCGTTTCATTTCTTGACTCAATAAGTTTTTCCTCTGTTTCTTTGTGTTCCTGCGATGAACTGGTGTATATAGTAGACCTCAAAGTGGCGGACCTTGTGGCAAGGCTCAGGGACAAAAGGATACAGCTGGAGATCACGGATGAAGCAAAACAATACCTGGGCAGGGTAGGCTACAGTGAGACATTCGGTGCCAGACCACTTAAGCGTGTCATCCAGAACGAGGTGGAAACAAAGATGGCAAAGCTCATAGTTTCGGGTCAGATTGCCGAAGGCTCCACCGTAATAGTGAATGTCAGAGATAACCAGATAGTACTGGACGTTGTTCAGAAGGTATGAGTTGCTGGTCCGGCCATTATTGACACAGTGGCCGGGAATTTTTCATATTGTTGATATTCATCTTTTGTATACTCCTTAACTTAACAGAATCCTCTGTTGACAAACTACATATACCCCTTTGCATAATATTCACACAGCCGACCAAAACCTATGATCGACACAGGAGAAGATTGCATGAGCACCGAAGAGATCCAGAGATTAGGAAAAGAACTTATAGATATACTCCATCTGAAAACATCACCTGTAGCCGTACGTCTTGTTAAAACGGACGAAGAATTGCCGGCCGACGTGCCGAGAATAACAGAGAATATAAGGCATTGCCAAATGGTGGACAATGTAAGAAGAAAAGGTTCTCAGTTTTATTCGATCATTGACGATCATATGTGCAAAGGCGGTGCTGCAGTGATGGGACTTACCGAAATGGGTGAAAAACTAAAGACTGGAGAAGTGTACTATCATCTTAAACATTTTGGATCTATGGATGCTGCGAAAAACACTATGGAAAAAGTACCACGAGTGGCAGCACATTCCGTAAAAGCTGTATTGTATTCACCTCTGGAGACTACAAAATTCGATCCTGATGTGATCCTTATCATTACAAATCCAAAACAGGTAATGGAACTTTCGCAGGCACTGCTTCACAAAAACGGTGGCCGTGTCAATGCGAGTTTTGCCGGTAAACAGAGTGTGTGTGCAGATGGAGTAGCTTACCCATATATTTCAGGCGAAGCAGGTGTGACCGTGGGGTGCAGTGGCAGCCGCAAATACACTGAAATAAAAGAAGATGAAATGATCATAAGCATACCTGTTGATATGTTGCCAGGGCTTGTAGAATCTGCAAGAACGATGTTCAGTAACTGAGCATCATTTTTCTTAAAAAGGCATTTTGAAGCTGTCTCGTGC
>CAYYKZ010000086.1:0-5864 GCA_964468455.1 uncultured Leptospirales bacterium
TTTTATGGCTCCCGCAGGGCATGCTTCTCCGCATTTGACACAGTCATAATTACAGTATCCTGATGAATAGTCCATGAAAGGCTGTGTTATTCCGGATAAGCCGTATTGAAGAACAGCAGGCTGTAGTACGCCGGTTGGGCATACCGAGACACATAGGGAGCAGGCTGTACATGATGAATTAAAGTGCTCCCTGTTTATTGACCCTGGAGCAGTTGATATATTTTTACGGTTGAATTTTACCTGGGATTTTTCATCTTTATAGTAAAGTTTTGAATTTTCCTGTGCTGCCAGTGCAATACCTGGAGGCATGAGCATTAGTCCGGCAAGAAATTTTTCTCTGGAAATAACAGGATTAAATTGAGTTATACTGCCTGCAGGCTGTTTTGGTTTATTATGTTTCAGAGGTGCTGTTTTTATACCTGTTAAACTTATACTTCCATTGGGGCACTGGTCTATACAATTGAAGCAGGCAACACATCTTGAATAATCTGTATAATGGTTTTTGTAATCAATGCAGGAGCTTTTGCAGATATATTCACACCTGCCGCATTTTATACATCTGTCCGGATCAATTTTAATTCTGAAAAAAGAAAATTTTGAGGCAATGGCTAAAACAGCTCCAATCGGGCAGATGGTGTTGCAGTATAATCTCCCTTTTGCTGAACTTAGAAGGAAAATAATAATGGCTGGAATCAGGGCAGCTGCTGCAGCAAAGAGTCCCGCTGATTTGAAATTAATTACAGGTACAGAGTAAATGTCCATACTCGACAAAAAACTCCCTGCTGCATTATTAATCATCACTGCCGCAGGTGCAACCGCAAAACCGGATAAACGCCCGTATATGCTGAAGGGGTCAATCCAATAAAAAATAAAGGTTCCACATAAAACAATAGTTATGCCTGTTAATGCAAGTATACTGTAGTGAAGCTTCTTATGACCCACTGAGAATTTATAATTTTTTTTCTTTGATACCGGCGCAATATCCTGAAGAGCCCCTAATGGGCATAGGAATGAACAGAATAACCGGCCCGCTATTAAAGCTGATAAAATAATAATAATAAATCCTGATGCAGCCAATGCCGGTGCAGTGATAAAATTAATAAACGAAGGCCCGGGCTGTAAAAAGAGAAGCGCACTTCTCATGGGATGAGGAAGCACTTCATGGAAGTCAATAAATGCGAAAGTAATCACGGAAGTTACAGCAGCAGAGGTTAAGATTCTTATTATCCTTATTTTTTTCATTACAGGCTCAGATGACAATCCTTTTTATATTAAGTGAGGCAAGATCCGCTGATCCAAGATCAGCTTTTTCAGCTAACTTAATGTGCCCTATATCTTCCGGTTTTTTTATCCCTGAAGTCTTAGCCAGAACCATTGCTGATGCAGCGTCAGCAGCAACCTGATTGGTGGCAATAAAAAGGAATTTGTAATTCACCAGGTCTGATTTTCTGATACCGCGTGGGCCGTTTCTTGTCATTACATTGTATGCGTCAATAACTACAAGATCCGGTTTCCGGAGTGAAGCAAAGTCTGCTATGCACTGATGCAGGCCTCTCCTGTGCCATTCGTATCTGTCCCATATAACACCCATGAGGTTTTTCATAGATGCTGTAATCATTGTGGAGGAATGGTGTTTTAATACCGGAACATTTATTACAACATCTGCGTCAAGATAAACCCTGTGAACCAGGGCCTTTTTAAGGATAACACCTCCGGGTATTTCCACTTCCCTGTAATATTTTTTTGAATTGGCAGGGATTATTGCTCCGCCTTCCGATTTTACCGCATCATCAATCCCGCTGTTTTTATAAGTATCTTTCCAGTAATCCCAGGTGTGGTCAAAAACATACACCTTTGAAGCTCCGGCATTTTTACAGCTTTTTACTATGGCCTTTATAAGATCAGGGTTTGTGTTTGCTCCAAAATCGGGTGTGCGGTCCCATCCTATATTCGGTTTAATAAGCACTGTGTTCCCTGATTTTACAAAATTTTTTATTCCGCCCAGGTGTTCAATTCCCCGGTTAAAAAGATCATCAGGGCCTTTGCCCCCTTTCATTGCAATAATATCATAACTGCTTCTGCTGCTTTTCTGAGCATAAATATTTTTTAAAAAAAGAGGGATTGATAATCCTGCAAAAGCCAGAGCTTTAATCTGTTTAAATGA
Source organism: uncultured Leptospirales bacterium (assembly GCA_964468455.1). Classification (GTDB taxonomy): domain Bacteria; phylum Spirochaetota; class UBA4802; order UBA4802; family UBA5550; genus JBBAGC01. Next base: position 2,165 of record CAYYKZ010000086.1, read on the forward strand.
TTGAGACAGGAAGTTTTTCCGGGTTTGCATAAAAATCCTCTCTTAAGATTTTTAAATTACAGGGACAGGAAGCGGTTATATAAGCCTTCCTGGTGCAGGTAATAATCTGCCCGATTAAGCTGTGAGGGTGATGGTTCTCCCTGTTTATTTGAATATAATTGAATTTGTGTTAAATAAAAAGGAATAGTTAACTTTTTTAATACTCCATGGAGAGTTTTTAAAGAATTTCTTAATTTGACCTGAAGTGATATCGTTTTTGATTCAGAAAAAATATAGGCTGGAAACCGGATTGTTATTGCGCTTGATAAAGGATTATGATTTATATAATTTATATGAAGTAATGATATACATAAAAAAATAGAAATGGTGAATTCAAATGTACACAATCCTCCATCTTGAAACAAGCATGCTTTATAAAACTCTCATACGGGAAATATGTGCTGAGATAAGTTCGGTTTATGTCAGTGCATCCGGAATTGATGAGGCATTTGAAATATTAAAAAAATCTGAGGTATCCCTTATTCTCACTTCCATGGAGATTGGAGGAGGGAGTTCAGTTGATTTTATTAAGGCCCTTAATGATTCGGAGTACAAAAAAATTCCTATAGTGGTTTTCACAGGGAATGATACACTTGAAGACAGAAAAAAAATGTATGATCTTGGCATAGTTGACTATATTCTCAAGACATCAGGCAGGGAGATTATAAAAAATAATCTTGCCGCATTCAGAAGAGACGACCCTGTAGCATCAAAAATGAAAGCATTAAAATATGCCGTTCTTGATGACAATAAAATGGACAGAAAAATTATCGGGCGTATTTTTTCCATGCACCAGGTTGTAAATGTGGATTATTTTGATTCAGAGGAGAGCCTTCTTAATTCAGGGAAGGAATACGATGTTTACATTATAGACCTGGTTCTCAGGAATACAACAGGTGATAAGGTGATAATAAAACTCAGGGAGCTGAAAAAGGGGAGTGTTGTTATTTCTGTTTCCGGAATAGATAATGTAAAAACAATTTCTCATGTTCTTTCCATAGGAGCGGATGATTACATTACGAAACCTTTTAATTACGAAATATTTATTGCCAGACTTAAGACCAACATAAGGAATTATCTCCTTATGAGGGAAGTGAGGAGAAAAACCAAACTTCTTGAAAAAATGTCTGTAACCGATCCTTTGACACAGCTTTTTAACAGGCGGCACATTTATAGCCGCTTATCCCAGGAAGCTGAAAAGTGGGAAAGATATAAATCCCCGTTTTCAGTACTCATGCTTGATATTGATCATTTTAAAATTCTTAATGACAGCTGCGGACATCAGTACGGGGATGAGGTACTGCAGCAGGTTTCACAGGTTATTGTTTCAACAGTTAGAAATGTTGATATTGCCGGGCGTTATGGAGGTGAGGAATTCCTGATTATTTTACCGGAAATCAAGCTTGATGGAGCTGTATCTGTTGCTGAAAGGGTTCGTGCGGCAATCGAGAAAATTGATACATGCGGTAAAAGCGCGCCAATAACTATTAGCGGCGGTGTGGCGGAATATACCGGAGGTGATGTTGAATTGCTTATCAAAAAGGCTGATGAACTTCTTTATACTGCGAAAGAGAAGGGGCGCAATATGATATGTTCAAAGTAGCATATCATATTACATTGCTATATTTCCTGGAGTTCTTTTTTTATCTCTTTAAGCTTTTCAATATCATCCGGGGCAAGACTTTTATCTTCGCTGATAGCCCGGGATATAATTCCTATTAGAAGTCCTTTCCCATAGTTATCAAGTGTAATCGATGAATTATTTTTTTTCATTTTCTTTATGTCTCATTATTCTTTAATAGTGAATTCTGGCAGATTATTTTTAATAAGTTAATTGTCAAGTTCAATTGTTTAATATTGTATAATATATGTTTAACACTCATAAAGAAGTGTTATTTTTTTCTCTGCTCCTGCGACATGAGGGAAGGCGGATTTGTAAGCGGTTTATGAGTTTCCGTATATTTTCTACTTAATAAAAAGCGGTGACAGCTGTAATTTTGCAGTTAATTTATAAATAGTCACATGCATATTTTAGGAGGAAATCCTGATGAATAGAATCATTAAAGGTTTAGTTACAGCATTTATTTTTATTAGTGTACCATGTCAGGTCTTTGCTGTTTTTCTTCTGGATGTTGAAACAGGGGGAGTCTTTACCGGGTATAATGATGTGCGCATACCCGGTGATTCCGGTACAAAATTTTCCTTATCAGATGACCTTGATTCTGATCCGGTATGGTTTTACAGAATAAGCCCCGGATTTATCTTTAATGAAAAACATTACTTCGGCGCACTAATAGCTCCTTTAACTGTCAGGTCATCAGGCACTCTTGATAAGGACGTAACTTTTGCAGGTAAAACATTTAATCAGGGCGAAAAGGTTGATGCTGTTTTTATGTTCAATTCATACAGGCTCACATACCGGTATAATGGTTTTAAAAAGGGGAATTTTACCGGCGGTATCGGGTTTACGGGAAAAGTAAGGCACGCGTCTATTAAGATTGAGAGTGAAAGCAATGAGAGCGAAAAAAAGAATATTGGATTTGTGCCTATTATTAATTTTATGCTCCGTTGGGATTTTGCTCAGTCCTTCGGTTTAATTATTGAGGGTGACGCCCTTGCTGCTCCTCAGGGGAGGGCGGAAGATATTCTGTTTGCTTTTACATGGGATATAAATGATAAGGTGCAGGCTAAAGCGGGTTACCGCATTCTTGAGGGCGGAGCGGATAATGATGAGGTTTATACCTTCAGCATGTTTCACTACGCTGCGGCTGGTGTTACAGTACGGTTTTAATGTTGTAATGGGGAATTTTTTCAAATAATCAGTATTAAAGATTGTCCGGTAAATTTTTTAAGAGGCAAACAATAGAATGAATAATAAATTTCAGGGAACAATTCTCCTTGTTGAGGACGAACCTGTAAATGCAAAGATCAGCAGGCGAATACTTGAGAAGTACGGCTGGAATGTTATATGGGCTGATACTGGTGAAAAGGGTGTGGATACTGTAAAAAGCGGTGCTGAAGTAAACCTTGTGTTAATGGATATAGACCTTGGTGAAGGTATGGACGGCACTGATGCCGCAGTGGAAATTCTGAAAAGTCACGATATACCGATTGTTTTTTACTCTTCACATACCGAGCCTGAGATTGTGGAAAAAACTGAAGGTATTTCATCCTATGGATATATAGTAAAGAATTCCGGTGAAACTGTTTTGATTGCATCTTTAAAAATGGCATTCCGTTTATTTGAATCAAAACAGCAGGAACTTGAAAAGGAGAAAAAACTTCTTGAAGGTGAAGAGCGTAACAGGGCCCTGCTGGAGGGGATTCCTGATTTAATGTTTCTTTTCAGCAGGGATGGCTTTTTTCTTGACTGTAATGTCGCAGATGAAGACAGGCTTTTTTTATCACCTGAAGCATTTATAAATCGCCACGTGTCGGAAGTTCTGCCCTCTGAGATCGCTGACCTGACTATTGAAAAAATAAAAGCCATTGATAATAAAATAGGCATAAAAGTTCCAGAAGTTTTTAAACTAACAAATACTCTCATAAAAACAACAACTAAAGCACCTAATGGAACTAAAAGCAAAAATTTAAATGTATTTTGAGTCTCATTTGGCAAAATAAACAATGAAAAGTCTAAAAGAGCACTTTGATTTTTTAC
>CAYYKZ010000086.1:5874-9296 GCA_964468455.1 uncultured Leptospirales bacterium
AAAATAAACCAGGCCTTATCTTCCTGTGAGATTCAGATATATGAGTATTCTGCTGAAATAAATAACAGTCTTCATCATTATGAAAGCCGTCTTGTCCCCTGCGGAGAAAGTCGGACACTTGCTGTTGTGAGAGATATAACTGAACAGAAAAAAGCTGATGAAGCATTAAATGAGGCAGAGGGGAATTACCGGAATCTTTTTATGAATTCTCATGTGGGGATTTACAGAACAGATATTAATACAGGCCTGGTTCTTGAGGCGAATGACATGTTTGCCAGTATTTTCGGATTTAAAGACCGGGAGGAAATACTTTCTCATAATGTAAGTGTGGCATCCTGGTATGTTGATCCGGGAGTGCGTGAGAATATGACTTCAATTTTAAAAAGGGATGGAGAGGTAAGGCATTACGAAGCAAGATTAAAAAGAAAGGACGGATCTGTTTTCTGGATACATTTTTCAGGAAGGCTTATTCCAGGTAAGGGGTGGATAGAAGGGGTACTGGAAGATATTACAGAAAAGAAAAATATAGAAGAAGCCTTAAGAAACGGAAATATTGAACTTAATTCACTTAATCAGGAACTTGCTTATTTAAACAAGGAATTTGAGGCAGCAAATAAGGAGCTCAAAGAAATAAACATCCAGCTTGAAGAGAAGGAGCAGCATTACAGAACTCTTTTTGAAAATACAGGTTCAGGGATAATTCTGCTCGATGAAAATGGAACAATAAGGCTTGCTAATGAAAAATTTGCCCGTGTGTCAGGTTACAGTCGGGATGAACTTGAAGGGAAAATAGAATGGACTGAGCTGGTCTATGAAGATGATGCTGAATGGATGATGAAACAGCACAGGTTGAGGCGCGAAGAATCGGGCAGGGCTGAATCGAGTTATGAATTCAGGTTTAAATCCAGGTCAGGTGAAATACTTGATATGCTCCTTTATGTTACAATGGTTCCGGGAACCAGGCAGAGTATTGCTTCTATATTTGATATAACTGAAAGGAAACTGGCTGAAAGAAAGCTTATAATAAGTGAAAATAAATACAGAAAAATTTTTGAGAATGTACAGGATGTTTTTTACCAGACAGACCTTGAGGGTACAATTATTGAAATAAGTCCTTCTATTGAAAAGTATGCAGGATTCACCAGGGATGAGTTAATAGGCTCACCGGTACAGAATGTTTATTATGATTTGAGAGACAGGGAAAATCTGCTGAATATACTTAAAAGTGAGGGGGAGGTTGTTGATTACGAGCTCTGTTTAAAAACAAAATGGGGACGCCCTGTTATTACATCTGCCAGCTCCCATTTAATTTTTAACCGTTCAGGAGTGCCTGTAGCTGTTGAAGGGTCCCTCCGGGATATAACAGATCGTAAGGCTGTTGAGGATAGAGTGAAGGCTCTGCTCCAGGAAAAAGAGCTTCTGCTTAAGGAAACCCATCACCGCATTAAAAATAATATGAATGCAGTGTACGGTATACTTTATATGCAGTCTGAAGATGTTGATAATCCTGAATGCAGTGGAATACTCAAAGATGCCGCTTCCAGGGTCCAGAGTATGACAGTCCTATATGATAAACTTTACCGATCTGCTGATTATGAAGAGCTGGGTATTGCTGATTATCTTTCGCTTTTAGTCGATGAAGTATCTTCAATATTTGACTCAGCTTCACTGGTGAAATTTGAACTCAATATTGATGATTTTATTATAAGTTCAAAAATATTATCATCTCTGGGAATAATAATAAATGAACTTATAACCAATTCAATGAAATACGCTTTTAAAGACCGGGCAGATGGAGTAATCAGGATTTCCGCTTCACGTGAATCTAATGATGTAACCTTCATTTATAGTGACAATGGCGTGGGGCTTCCGGATTCACAGAGTTTTCAAAATTCCGCTGGTTTCGGGATGCAGCTTGTGGATATGATGGTAAAGCAGATAGGGGGGACTGCTGAAATAAACCGGGATAATGGCACAGGATTTATAATCAGGTTTAAGGTGTAGGATGGTTAAAGAGCAGAGAAGAAAAACAATTCTTCTTGTTGAGGATGAAGCTGTTAATGCGCGACTTACGTGTAGAATTCTTGAGAAGAACGGTTACAGGGTTATCAATGTCTATTCAGGTGAAGAGGCATTAGAAGTTACTTCAAAAAACGGTAAAATCGATCTTATACTCATGGATATTGACATGGGTGACGGCATAGATGGAATATCTGCTGCTTCTCAAATACTCAGTAAAAAGGATATACCTCTTGTTTTTTTATCATCACACTCAGAGGCGGAATTTGTAAAAAAAACCGAAGAGATTACTTCATACGGCTATGTTTTAAAAAATTCAGGTGAAGCAGTACTCATTGCTTCAATCAATATGGCATTAAAGCTTTATTACGCAAACAGGAAGATTATAGATAATGAAGCAAAACTCAATGCAATGCTTGCAAATATTTCTGACGTTGTAGTAATTATAGATAAAGATGGAATAATCAGGTACAAAAGTAGAAATATTGAGAAATGGTTTGGCTGGAAGGCAGAGGAATTAATAGGTAAAAATTCTCTGGAGAATGTTCATCCGGATGATGTTGAATTATCAAAACAGTTAATTAATGATCTAACTGAAAAACCGGGAAAATCAGGAACAATTGAATCACGGTACAGGTGTAAGAACGGGACTTATAAATGGGTTGAAATCACCTTTATTAATCTTGTCGGTAATCCTGTTATTGATGGGTTCCTGGGTAATTACAGGGATATTACTGAACAGAAAAAATCCCAGGAGAATCTGCAGGCAGCAGAGGAGAAATACAGAAATCTTTTTATTAATTCTCAGATAGGAATTTTCAGAACAGATGTTGAAGATGGAACAGTTCTGGAGGCTAATGACCGGTTTGCCCGTTTACTGGGTTTCAGAAACAGAGATGAGCTGCTTGCTGAATCAATACCTGCAGTTGATTTTTATACTGACAAAAATGTTCGATATAAAATGGTCGATCTACTGAAGAAGAATGGAGAGGTTAATAATTATGAGGCACAGCTTAAACGTAGAGACGGTTCTTTTTTCTGGATGCGTTATTCAGTAAAATTTTTAAAGGAAAAGGGTTGGCTTGAGGGAGGTGTTGAGGAGATTACTGACCTTAAAAGATCGGAAGAGGAGAAAGCTGTAATTTATCAGGAGTTGCTGGCAAGCGAAAAAAAGTACAGGCTTATCTTTGAGGCTTCTCCATTCGGGCTTTTTTATATAAATAATAAAGGGATTATTATAGATTGTAATGAGGCTTTTGTTAATTTGTCAGGCTTGGCATGGTCTATGCTCGTGGGAATTAACATCTTTGATTTACCGGATAAGGAAGTAATAAATGCTGCTGAAAAATTACTGCAGGGGAAATCGGGGAATTATGAAGGTGAATATCAGTTTGCTGAGAGCA
>CAYYKZ010000087.1:0-9226 GCA_964468455.1 uncultured Leptospirales bacterium
CTTTCTGCAGCCACAGATGGAAAGAAGCAAGAGATAAGGCTGTTGCAGAGGGTAATCTTGACATTAACGCACCTGTTTATGAAACTGCGTGTCAGGCAGCCTGTCCTGTAGGAGCTATAGTTTTCGGAGACCTTGATGATCCGAAATCAGAAGTAGCTAAACTTGTGGCAAGTGATAGAGCTGTAAGGCTAACTAACAGCATTGATGATCTGCCTGAAGACAAAAGGAAAGCATTCCTCAAGGTTAAGCAGTTCCCTAACCCTAAGGTATACTATCTGACAGGTCAGAAATGGCTCCGCGATATGATGCGGTTCAAGACGAACTCCTAACCCTGGAGAAATGAGGAGATTTTATAATGATACAGTTTATAAAAAGTATTTTTGATGAAGCTTCAAAGAATATGAGGATTGCCCTTTACATCCTCTTCGGACTTGTTGCTCTTTTCTTTATCTTTGCTATCCAGATCCTTGGCTGGGGTCTTGGTTACACTGATATGGACAACAACTTCGCCTGGGGTGCATGGATTATAGGTGACCTTGCACTTGTAGCACTTGGCGGGGGTGCCTTTACTACAGGGTACCTGCTTTACATATTCAGAGTGGATAAACTGAAGCCGATTATTAATTCAACTGTACTTATCGGTTTTCTTTGTTATCTTTTTACTTTTGTGTTCCTTCTTTTTGACCTGGGCCAGCCTATAAGAGCATGGTTTGGTTTTGCCTATCCTAACTGGGGAAAAGGCGTTTATCCGGTGTCAATGCTTACAGAAGTATTCTTCTGTTTATCTCTTTACTTCTGTATTCTTCTTGTGGAGCTTATTCCTACAATACTTGAACACAAGGTTCTGATTAAGAATAAAGTAATCAAAGCTATAGCTCACTATATGCACCTTCTTATGTGGACTATGGCAGCAGGCGGAACATTTCTTTCTTTCTTTCACCAGGGTTCTCTTGGTGGCGGAATGTGGGGAGCTCTCTACGGCAAGGCTGTATGGTATTCTCCATACTTCTTTTATCTTGCAGTGGTTGCTGCAATGGCAGGCGGTACATCGTTTATGACTATGGTGCCATATCTGGCGGGCAAAATCATGAACAAAGAACTGGTTCCCATGGAGACATTTCAGGCCCTTACACGTGTTTCCGGAACAATTTTTATAGGTTACTTTATTTTCAGGCTATTTGACATTTATAAGGCAATTACTTACTATGCACCAATGTCAGGAAGAGAGTATTTCGATATGTGGGGAGGATACTACGGAGTATGGATGCTGGCTCTTGAATTAATACTTTGCGTTGTTGCCATATCTCTTCTGAATCCTTCAAAATTAAGAAACCAGGAAAAGTTTATGGTTATAGGCGCATCAAGCGGAATTGGAGCAATTATTACCAGCAAGCTTAGCGTACTGCTTCATGGATTTTCTGCTCCCAACTTTCCATGGAAAGGCTTTACATCATACTGGCCTACCATTCAGGAGTGGTTTATCACACTTGGCGCTCTATCTTTAATGGTTCTTATTTACATGGCCTTTATTCGATGGTTTCCGCTTTTCCCTCACGCGGAAGAACATGATGATCATCATTGATAATAAGCAACAAAGAATATATTAAAAAAGGCTGCCTCCGGGCAGCCTTTTTTGTTTCCGGACTGGAAAACTAAGCCCTGTATATCTACTTATTCTTTTTCAATTCAAAAGCTTTAACAGTATTCTGCAAAAGCATCGCAATTGTCATTGGCCCCACCCCTCCCGGGACAGGGGTAATTGCTGAGGCTTTTGCCGCCACTTCATCGAATGCAACATCCCCTACAAGTCTGGTTTTATCCGGATTTTCCGGGTCAGTTATTCTGTTTACTCCCACATCTATTACCACTACACCTTCCTTTACCATATCCGCAGTAACAGTATTAGGACGTCCGGCTGCAACAACAAGAATGTCCGCCTCTTTTGTATAGGGAGATAAGTCTTTAGCACCAGTGTGACAAACAGTTACAACACAGTTGGCTCTGTCATTTTTCTGAAGCATCATATTTGCTACAGGTTTACCCACTATATTGCTTCTTCCCACTACAACAAGATGCTTTCCTTTTAAGTCTTTAACATTCCGGTATATCATCTCCTGACATCCCAGAGGAGTACAGGGGAAAAGACAGTCATCTCCAATTACCATTTTCCCTGTATTTACAGGATGAAATCCATCTACATCCTTATCCGGATTTACAGCATAAATAACAGCAGTTTCATTAATATGTTTTGGCAGCGGAAGCTGTACCAGTATGCCGTCCACCTCATCCTGATTATTAAGTTCATCTATTAGAGTAAGCAGTTCCTCTTCTGTTGTTGTTTCAGGAAGAATATACTGAAATGACTTAAGGCCTACTTCCTCGCACCCCTTTCCCTTCATCCTTACATAAACAGCTGAAGCTGGATCATCACCAACCAGAACCACTGCAAGCCCGGGAACCGCTCCATGCTCTTTTTTAAGTTTTTCTACCTTAACTTTAAGCTCCTCTTTTATTTCCGAAGCTAATGCTTTACCGTCAATTAATTTCGCCATTATTATCTCCCTGAATTTAACAATTAAGTTCCCCAGTCTACTCCAGGAGCACTTCATCGCTTTGCTTAAAATCCTGTCAGATGAAGCCTTCTTTGCTTTGCCCCCTGTCCCCCGGCTGACTTCTACCCAATTTTTTCAATCAGATCAGCTAAGCCCCCGGCGGAATGAGTTTTTTTTCTACAAGAAATTCTTTCCCGCCGCCCCCGGAGGGGGCTAATTAACTTTTTTTATACTTTTTTTAACTAAATTTGTGCTATTTGAGCATTAAGAAAGTATAAATATGAACAGGAATTTATTTATCCCCCTCCGGGGGAAGCCGTAATAAGTTCATTCAGAACTTCAGTTTAATCGGCTGGGGGCCGACTCCGGGTAAATGAAGGATTACTTCTATAACGATTCCCCTTTCCGGATACTTCTCAGCAATCATCCTGTTTAGAATGGAAGGTTCCCGGATGACAACTTCCTTATCTGACCTTGTCAGTGTTTTGATAAACGCCTCAATTCTCATGGCATCACCTTTTGTCCCAGATACCTGCCACACTGCAAGAAGGTTGAGAGGGCGAAATCCGCGTGTAAACTTTGCCCCCCCCTTCCCTGTAACATGCTGCTTTACTCTTTTCTGAATATCTGCAGTATATCCTGTATAATACTTTCCTGAATCACATTCAAGTATATATACATAATAAGTCATAAACTCTAGAATAACCCGGTGATTAATCCGTTATCATCTACGTCAATATCTTCTGCTGCCGGACGCTTTGGAAGACCGGGCATTGTCATTATTTCCCCTGTATGGACAACAAGAAATCCGGCCCCTGCAGAAAGCGTCACGTCCCTTACTGCTACTTTATAGTTTCTTGGCCTGCCGACAAGCAGGGGATTATCGGAAAGAGAAGCCTGAGTTTTTGCGGTACACACAGGCAGCTTGCCATATCCCTTATTTGTAAAGTCATCAATTTTCTTTAATGCCGCGCCTGTATATGTAACACCATCTGCCCCGTAAATTTCTGTAGCAAGTGTCTCAATCTTCTCTTTGATTGGCATATCAAGCTCATACATATATTTAAAATTATTAGTATTTTCTTTATCTACAATTGCCGCAACCTTACGGGCAAGATCTTCTCCACCTGCACCACCCTTAGCCCAAACCTCAGAGAGAGAGTATTCAACATTATTTTTAGCACAGAAATCGGCAATAACCTTAAGTTCTGCTTCAGTGTCATCAGGGAATCTGTTTATTGCTACCACAACAGGAAGTCCGAACTTGTTCATATTTTCCAGATGCTTTTCCAGATTTTCCATCCCTTTTTCAAGAGCTGCGGTGTTTTCATTTTTTAAGTCAGTTTTAGCCACGCCTCCATGCATCTTAAGTGCGCGGGCCGTTGCTACAAGAACAACGCAGTCAGGTTTAATGTCTCCATACCTGCATTTAATATCGAGAAACTTTTCTGCACCAAGATCGGCTCCAAATCCTGCTTCTGTTACCACATAATCTGAAAGAGTCATTGCCATTTTTGTGGCTATAAGAGAATTGCATCCATGAGCGATATTGGCAAAGGGTCCGCCATGGATTATTGCCGGAGTATTTTCAATTGTCTGTACAAGATTCGGCTTTAATGCATCCTTTAAAAGAGCTGTCATTGCCCCGTGAACTTTTATGTCAGCAGCTGTAACTGGTTTACCATCGTATGTGTCTGCTACAACAATACTGCCCAGCCTTTTCTTTAAGTCGGCAATGCTTTCCGAAAGACATAAAATAGCCATAACCTCAGAGGCAACTGTTATTGTAAAGCCATCCTCCCGGGGCATCCCGTTTATTGTTCCGCCCAGGCCTACTATTATATCTCTTAAAGCCCGGTCATTCATGTCAAGGGCTCTTTTCCAGTAAACTTTAGTAATATCAATATTAAGCTCATTACCATGTTTAATATGATTATCGATTGCCGCTGAAAGCAGATTGTGGGCAGCACCCATTGCATGAATATCCCCTGTAAAATGAAGATTAATATCTTCCATAGGAACAACCTGGGAATATCCTCCGCCGGCAGCTCCTCCTTTTATCCCGAAACATGGCCCAAGAGAAGGTTCCCGTAAAGCAATTGTACATTTTTTCCCTATTCTGTTAAGGGCCTGGCCAAGTCCCACTGTTGTGGTGGACTTCCCCTCCCCGGCAGGAGTAGGAGTTATTGCTGTAGTAAGTATAAGCTTTGCATCTGCTTTTTTATTATGCATTACCTCAAGATTTATCTTGGCCTTATGTTTGCCATAATACTCAATATCATCCTCAGTCAAATCAAGAATCTGAGCTATTTCTTTAATGTGTTTAAGCTGAGCCTTCTGAGCTATTTCAATATCTGACAGAAATTTTTTTTCCAATTTTTTTCTCCTTAATTACATATAATTATTATGAATAATAATTCTTCTTTTTCTATATCTCTTCAATTTACAGTGTTAATCACTCAACTGTTTTTTCAGGAAAAATTTTATGCTCTTTTGTTTTTTCTTAAAAACAAAGTCAATCCTTTAAAAGTCTTCCCCCCTGGGGGTACAAGCTCATCTTTATTCAATCCGCATTGCCTGAAGTCAAATATTCTGCATGCTGCAATATTATCTTAACTCACCTTATCTCTTACGGGGAGTGGTCAAGATAAAGACCAGAAGTAAAGCACCTGAAGTATAAGATGCCATTCCTATATAAAAAGTAAATAAAAATCCGTAAGCTACATTAAAATATATAGCAGCTGCTGCTGCTATTGTTCCTGCAGCGCCGCTTATTGCATACATCAAAGTTGCATATTCACGGGAAATATCTTTTTTTATTCTCTCCATAGCCCCGGGAAATGGAACGCCCATTAAAAAAGACACAGGAATCATGATTATTACTGATATATACAGCCTTGTTTCAAAGGCAAAGGGCGCAAAAAACTGGAATACAGAGTCAAGGTATGTCTGATATAAGTATAATACCGGCGGAATAAGAAATACTGCAATTTTAACTCCGGTATAATTCCACTTTGAAGAAACAATGCTCCCTATACCGCTGAAAAATAAAAGACCACCCAGGGTTATAATAACAGAGTAGACCGGTACTCCTATAAATCTCTGGAAAAACTGCATAAGTACAATTTCAACAAGCATAAAACCGAAACCGACAGAGAGAAAAAATGTATGATTGAATAATTTTAATTTATAGGATTTATATTTTTTTATTATAAGAAAAAGAACCGGTATAAATATCAGAAGAGAAAGCATCCCAAGTATCTTAAGAATTTTTATTATTTCTTTTTTCTCAACAAAAACATTATAAGGGAATGGCTGGTCATCTGTAATTGGGCTGATATCCATTTTATACGAATAATCTGTTTTTTCAAGAAGTTCTCTATATCTCTCTTGATCCGCGCTTGAAATTCCCGATTTCAGGACATGCCGTCCCTGTCTGAAATTATGCACAGTATTTACAAAATCAAATCCCTTTGAATCTTTTTCAGAAGGAGAAATATAATATAATGAATTAATAAAATCTCTATCTTCGGGATTTTTTATTTTTGAAATAATATCTCTTTCAAAATCATCTGACCAGTAATAGTCAGGGAGCTGATGATTATCAACTGCTTCACCTTTTATTATTTCACCAACTTTCCCGGGAAGGATTGTACCGGGATAGGCAAGTATAGGCTGTCTGCTCGACATTAAAGGAAGCTTTTTATTTGTCAGATAATGAAAAAGATTCTGATTTACAAGCTCTTTCTCCTTTGCGGTAAAGGCTTTTCTTTTAATTACAACCGATCTTACAGCCGGACGTGAATAATTCCAGTAATCCCATTGATATACAAGAATATGATCTTCCGGTTTTTCAATCCCCATATCTTTCAATGCATGTACGATGGTATTAATAAATTTATAAAAAAACCAGTGTGCCCTGGTGCTCCACAATATCTCTTCATAAACCAGAATCCCGCGATCAGTAAGACTTGAAAGCATCTCCTGCACAGCTTCAACTGTATGCAGGTACTCTGGCGCGATAGTGCAGATTGCTCCATGTTCTGCATGATTATTCATGTGAGTAATCATATCAAATTTTTCATCACTGCTTCGGAGATATGCTCTCCCTTCTGTTCTGTAAATTTCGGTATTTACATAAGCGCGTTCAGACTTCTCAAAAAAGTAACCGGAGGACATGGTTTCATGAATTATGGGATTAAACTCAACTCCGGAAATTTCAGGATTACCGGGCAGACGTTTCAGAGATTTCACAATTCCATCAGCCGAGGCTCCCACGATAAAGACTTTTGCGTCTTTAATATAGTTGGGGAATCTTATATCAAATTTAGAGCCCCTGTCCCGGAATATTACCCTGTCAAAAAATGAACCATTATTTATGTAGTAATAATCAAAGTCGGTTTTAGTTATAAACTCCACTCTGCCTATAAGACTATCCCGGGAATAAAGAAAAGTATAATCTGAAAGCTGATCAGTATAAATTTTATAATTTTTCTCAGCAGAGAATGATGGCTTATAATTTCTGCTTAGATCCATGACAAAAGGATAGTAATCGGTGCCGGTAAGAACATTTTTAGCCATCATTACTTTATCAGGATCAGTTGTATCGAGAAGATATCTTGAACCATCACTGCTTTTGCTGTAGGCACTGCTTATTATATTTTTTTCTATTTCCTTTGTAATTGACGGCAGAACCTTTTCTTCGAAATCATGAGAGTTTATTGCCCTGGGCACAGTAATATTCATAACAATAAAAAGTATTATTAGCACAACAGAGATAAAGGTTATGATCTGCCCGAAAACCATTAACCCCCTGTTTTTCACAGTAAAAAGCTGCATAAAAATATACAATAATGGCATTATTGAAAGTAAAAGCAGAGTATTTTCCGATTTAATGTAATATACAGTAATAATAGGAAAGATCACTCCAAGTGCAGATGCGGTAAGATCAGTAAAGTAAACCTTGTGTGAATCGGCCCGGGAAAAAACTGCAGATACGATTAAAGACCCGGAAAAAAAAGGGAAAATAAGCAGCCAGGGGAAATTAAAATTATCAAGCCTTACTATACTATAATAGGACATACCTATAGATAATATAAAAATTACTGCAGAAATATTAATAACTAACGCTTTGCTGTACCGAAGAAGATAAAAACTGACAAGGCCGCCAAAAGCAATTCCAAAAAGGGCTATTGATATTACAGTTGTAGCCTGAAGATAATTTGACACTATCATCAGCAGATGGAAAAGCACTGCTTCAAGCACAATTATTGAAAAAGGAAATATAATTACAGCAGCGTAATTAAGAAAAACATCATAGCTTTTCCGGTTCGCTGTAGTACTGCTTTCATTATTCATTCATTACTTCCGGCAAAGAAAATTTTTGTTTGAAACTGCATTTATTATAAGTATCAGTTGTAGCGTCAAATCTTTTCATCAAAGAGGCGAAGCTTTTGCCATTAATATTGACATAAAACCATTATAATATTCAATTAGTCTGAAATGACAGAATTTATTTATTTTTTAAGAAATCAACCTATTTTTCACGAGAAAAAAATATCTAATTTCAGGTAAGATTATAAAATGAACAAAGAACTGATAAAAAAACTGGCCAACCATCTTAAAAACCGGAATCTTAATGATGAAATAAGAATTATGGAGATTTGCGGAACTCACACTGCCCAGTTCTTTAAAACAGGAGTACGGGATATCCTTCCTGAAAAACTTACTCTCATAGACGGTCCGGGATGCCCTGTCTGCGTAACTCCAAACAGATATCTTGATACAGCTATTGCGGCTGCAAAAAAGTATAATACCATTATTGCTACATTTGGAGATATGATAAAAGTCCCCTCCTCCGGCAGTTCTCTGGCACAGGAAATGAGCGAAGGGATGGATGTGAAAATAATATATTCACCCCTGGATGCACTTGATATTGCGCAGAAAAATCCGGACAGAGAAGTTATTCTTATAAGTGTGGGATTTGAAACAACTGCTCCATCAGAGGCTCTGACCCTTCTTGAGGCTGAAAAAAGAGAATTAAAAAACTTCTCTCTCATGTGCGGAAATAAGCTTACCCCGCCAGCTGTGGACGCCCTGCTTAATGCAGATGAGGTTAAGATAGACGGATTTATAGTTCCCGGTCATGTCAGCTCAATTATAGGAAGACTGCCCTGGAATTTCATAGCTGACAAATACAGGAAGCCTGGTGTAATTACCGGATTTGATACTGAAGACCTGGTAACAGGAGTTATATCCCTTATTGATATGATTGAAAATCAGGACATAACTGTTAAAAACGGATACACAGCTGCTGTAAAAGATGGCGGGAATACAAGGGCCATGGAAATTATAGATTCAGTTTTTGATATATGCGATACTGAATGGCGAGGACTCGGCACTGTACCAGGCAGCGGCCTTGTTATTAAAGATAGATACAGTATCTTTGATGCTGAAAAAAAATTTCCTGTCACCATTGAACCTCCCAGAGAACACCCGGGATGCAGATGTGGCGATCTATTAAGAGGGCTAATTATCCCGCCAGAGTGCCCCCTCTTTGACAAGGGATGTTCTCCTGAAAGGGCAATCGGGCCATGCATGGTTTCCAGTGAAGGACCATGTTCAGCTTACCATAAATACTGGAGGAAGTAATGAAAAAGATACTGGCCGGCCAT